>JAJFIL010000054.1 GCA_021774965.1 Alphaproteobacteria bacterium | reverse complement strand
AGCTCAAGCAAACCAAGTCCAACGCAGAATTCTTCGACAACATGAATACCTGACCTTGATGAGGCGGCAAGCTTGCTGCCGCCTCGCCATTTGTGCGTGATGCAGGTTTTGCGCCCTCAGGTTTGAGGGGAGTGCGCCGGTATCATGCTGCGCATTCGTCTTGTTATGTCGGTAATCGTATAGAGATTGCCGCCACCCTTCAGCAGAAGAACAATACCGCCGCCAAGAAACGCCAGCTCTCTCTTGATGCCGTTGAGGTTTGCAATGAGGGTTTTGTCTATGCCGATTTTTTGCGCCATATACCAAAGCAAGATGCCAATCAGGATGCCGCCGGCAAGGCGCGCACCATTGCCGCCAAGAATGACAAACCCGGTGAGGACCAGAATAAAGCCTGGTGTTGCGAAGCTTTGAATATCAGCCATCCCGCCAAACACGCCGCCGACAATCAGCGGTGCGGCAAGTGACAATCGCAACAACAGACCCAGACTGTCCCACGTAACAGATGTTCCCCGGCCAATAGTGCCCAGGAATTTATGATCCATGCTCCAGCGCCCGGAGCCTAGATTGAAAAGAACAAACATAAGCCCCGAAAGACCGATGTCGCGGATCTGCACCAAAATGGCCGGTGAGGTGAAGGTAACGCTTTCGCTTGTGACGCCCGGTGTTGTGGTCACCGGCAAGGCAATGACAAAAGCCCAGAGCAAGAACCCATAGATAAGCGCGATGGGTCTGACCATGACCCCAAGCACCAACATGATGCCGGTGAGCAGCTCGAAGGTGGAAAGAGCCGCCATGAAGGCCCACGGCGTGAGCACCGCGCCATTGCTCTCAAAGAGGAAGCCAATGAAGAACGCATTGATGTATCCGTGCGTGCCCAGATAGGAATTCAGGATGAACTGTTGAAGGGCAGGGTCAAAGAGCTGATAAAGTTTGTTCCAACCCCCGGCAATGAAGAGCGCGCCAAGTCCGATACGAAGGATGAGGCCAAGGGTTTGGTGATCCGCAAAATGATGCGGCGCTGATTTCTGTACCATAGATATATCTCCAGTGTACGGCCGCAGCAGGCGCGGCCATTATGTGTTGGGCTTACGGCCCGTTAGGTGTTGGAAGACACATCAAGCTTTTGGAGGGGGTACCGGAACGCCGAGATTTGCACCCGCATGGGGATTAGTTGCATCGCGAAGCCGCTGGTGCTTACCGCGCGGGTAGACATACAAAGAGGGGACTTGAGCCTGCAATTCGGGTGAGGTGGAATTACAAATGGTGCGAAAGCAGCAATGACAGGGTTCTGGAATTTCCGGTGAGATTGTAAGCGGTTCAGGCGCAGCCATTTCTGTCGCCGCATAAACCATATCCACATGAGCGTTACCTTGGACGGGCTTCGCCTCCGCACTGGCCGGTGCGAACGTTGCCGTCAACAGGATCGCAAATGATAAAACCAGGTGTTGCAACATCGGCAAACTGTGCTTTGCCGCTCGGCTAAACGCAAATCGCGATTGTGTTATGTAAGGCCCACCAGAACCTCTGCAAATTTCTCCGCCGCACCACCCACGTAGAGACAAAATAGTTCTGGCTCGATGACTTCCAGTTCCATGAGCAGCAATTGCCCTGCGACATCCACCACATCGACGCGGGCGTAGGTAGGCATTTCGCTGAGCCCGCCAAGGAAGTGTGCGGCCTGAGCGATAAGGTCTGTGGTCGGAGTGATCACCTCCACCGTGCCGCCCCATTCTGATTGCACGCGAATATCCCCTGTCTTGGGGCGTTTGCGCACTGTGTGGCTGTACTGCCCATCGAAAAAGACGAAGGACATCTCTCCGCCTGTTTCGATCTCCGGCAGGAAACGCTGAAGCAGTTGGGGTGATTGAACATCAAGCTTGCGCCAGCGTGGCTCATCCGCGGCATCGATGCGCACCAGCCCAATGGCCCCGGCTCCCACGCACGGTTTCATGATGGCCCGCTTAAAGGCCGGAGACTTCAAAGCTTCACTCAAGTCATCCTTGTTTAAGATCAGCGCTGTTTCGGGGATGGCAAATCCCCGGGCGGCGAAATCCACCAGGTAGGTTTTATCGATGGTGCCCAAAAGAAGCTCAAGTGAATTGACCAACTGGACGCCCGAAGCTGCGAGCGCTTTCAGCCAGTCCGTGAACGACACAAACTTGGCCTGATAATCCCAGGTGGTGCGGATAATCACTGTTTGCTCCGCCAGTGATGCGGGGGCGGTCTCATCCCAGATAATTGTGCGAGCCTCAGCACCGCGGGCCTCAAGGGCGCTGACGATCAAGGCATCTTCGTCATATCCGCATTGGTGCGTATCGCGGGCTGTGGCTAAAGCAAATTTCATTAGGCGAATTTCACTACGGAATTAGCACCGTTGCGCCGGTGGTTTTTCGGCCCTCAAGGTCTTTGTGGGCCTGAACCACATCGGCCAGGGCGTAAGTCTGATTGATCTCGATCTTCACAGCGCCAGAGGCAACCACGTCCATCAGATCACCGGCTGTTTGCGCCAAAGCTTCCGGCGTCATGGTGTAGTGAAACAATGTTGGCCGGGTCAGAAATAAGGATCCCTTGGCCGACAGGGTGAGAGGGCTGACCTCTGGCGGCGGACCGCTCGCATTACCGTATGAAACCATCATGCCCAGGGGCGCAAGACAATCCAGAGAGGCCTCGAACGTATCCTTGCCCACCGCGTCATAGACCACCGGCACGCCAACGCCGCCGGTCAGCTCGCGCACGCGGGCTGCAACATCCTCGGTTCGATAGAGGATCACATGATCTGCACCGTGAGCTTTTGCGAGGGCTGCTTTTTCTTCCGATCCGGCGGTGCCGATGACGGTGGCACCCAAATGCTTCGCCCACTGACAAACAATGAGACCCACGCCGCCAGCGGCTGCATGGATCAGGATCGTATCGCCGGGTTGAATCTTATAGGTCTGCCGCAAGAGATATTGCGCGGTCATGCCTTTGAGCATCATGGCCGCCGCGGTTTTGTCATCAATGGCGTCGGGCAGTTTGACCACCCGGGTTGAATGCACATTGTTGGCGTTTGCATAAGCGCCATTGGGACCTGTGCCGTAAGCGATGCGGTCGCCGATCTGAAGATTACCGACGCCTGCCCCCAATTCCTCCACCACACCGGCAGCCTCAAGGCCCAAGCCCCCGGGAAGCGGCATGGGATAAAGGCCGGAGCGCTGATAGGTATCGATGAAATTAAGGCCGATGGCGGTGTGTTTTACGCGCACTTCGCCCGGGGCCGGAGCGGGGAGGTCTATCTCCTCAAGCTTCATGACCTCCGGGCCACCGACCCCAGAGATGCGAACAGCTTTGATCTTTGTCATGGTCAGGTGCCTGTCGTGCTGGGGCTGCAGAAAGTTTTAGTCGACGATGACCTTAGGCCCTGCTGCGAGCGCGTGGGAGAAATTCTTCGGATTCACTTGAGGCAATGAACAGGTGGTGCCCACGCAAACATAGGCGGTGGGTTTGTGTGCGTCTTGTTTCTTGCCGTAAGCTGGATGGCCCTTGGGCAGGGTCGCGTTTTGATCGATGACCTGCAGGATGCGATTGGGAATAGAAGCCTTGAATACTTCGTTGATCAGGGCTTCGGTACCGGCCTGTTCGCGCCTCCCGATAATGACGATCTGCACCGGCGTGTGATATATCTCGGACCCGGCAAGGAACGCGCCCACGCCAAAGGGCTGGTGCTTGGCTGCACCCGCAAAGGTTTCCATCAAGGACTGCGCCTTGCGATGATAGGCGTTGTCACCGGTAAGCAGCCACAGTTTGGTGAGCTGGCTCATCATCATGCCATTGGCATTCGGCGTTGCCTCGTCAGCAACCGTCCGCATACGGATTAATAACGTCTCTCCGTCGTCGGGCGTATGGCAATACCCGCCAGCATTCTTGTCCCAGAAGTGGGTTTCGAGAACTTCTGTCCAGGCTTGCGCTTTTTCCATATAAGCGGTCTCACCCGTGATCTCATAAAGAGTAAGGGCCGCGTGGGTCATATTGGCGTAATCATCAGCATTGCCAAGGTGAGCTGCTGTGGTGCCATGAGCCGAATGATACAAGCGATCACCGTCCGACATTGTCTCGACCACAAACTGATAGGCGGCTTTGGCGGTATCAAGCCATTCAACCTTGTCAAAGGCAGCGGAGGCTTCGGCCAGGGCCGCGATCATCAACCCGTTCCAGTCGGCAAGAACTTTGTCGTCCCGACCGGGGGCTACGCGTTTTGATCGCGCTTCAAGCAGGGCCTCTTTGGCCTCGTTGATCAATTCCTGGTTCTTGGGAGAGATAGCGGCCTGAGGTGCCAGGCGATTGAGGACGATCTTGCCTTCCCAATTCCCTTCCTTGGTAACACCATAAGCAGTCTTGAAAAGCTTTGCTGCTTCCGCGTCGCCCAGAACCTCGTCGATCTCAGCCTCGGTCCAGACATAGTATTTGCCTTCGACGCCTTCGCTGTCTGCATCAAGGGAAGAGGCAAATCCGCCGCCGGGCATAATCATCTCGCGCTGGACCCAAGTGGCGGTCTCAGTAACACATTCCGCATAAAGAGGATCTTTGGTGCGCTGCCAGACGCGGGTCAGCTGCTCCATGATCAGGGCGTTATCGTAAAGCATCTTTTCAAAATGCGGCACGGCCCACATAAGGTCGATGGCGTATCGTGCAAACCCACCACCGATTTGATCATAGATGCCGCCCTTGCACATGCTGTTAAGCGTTGTCTTAAGAACGAAATCGGTTGCCGGGTCCGGGTTCCGCAGAACATTACGCCACAAAAAATCCAGCAACATGGTCTGGGGAAACTTTGGCGCGCCTCTCAAACCACCGTTCGTTGTATCGAATCGTTCGGCCAGATGCTTGGCACTTGCATCAAGGTCAGCCTGACTGAGCGTGCCTTCGGCATTAAAATTGGCAATCTTGTCCAGGGTTTCCAGCATGCGCTCAACGTTCGAGGCAACGACTGCGGGTTCTTCCTTATAGGCTTGCGCAACGCCGGTTAGCTCGCCCATGAAAGAGCGCATGCCGTCGCGGGCTTCTTTTGGAAAATAGGTGCCGCCATAAAATGGCACGCCCTTGGGATCAAGGAACATGGTCATGGGCCAGCCGCCCTGCTGCGTCATGAGCTGCAGCGACGTCATATAGAGCCGGTCAATGTCGGGACGCTCTTCGCG
>JAJFIL010000053.1 GCA_021774965.1 Alphaproteobacteria bacterium | reverse complement strand
CAGCAAAACCCCGCCTCAGGAGATCCCAAGGCGGGGAATAGCTCTCAACGATGAGAGTGATTCTAGTGAGTTATTACCCGTCCTGCGTCCTTATCCGTACCCTCTTCGGCCGGGGGAAGCGTCTCTTCCACCCATTCGATGGGCTCGAGCTTCTCAGTCAGGGCATGTTCCAGAACTTCACTAACCGTCTGTACAGGGATGATTTCCATCTCTTTCTTGACGTTATCAGGAACATCCGCCAGGTCCTTGACGTTCTCTTCAGGGATGAGCACCGTCTTGATGCCTGCCTGAAGCGCCGCCAGAAGCTTTTCCTTAAGCCCGCCAATGGCCAGCACGCGGCCCCGCAGGGTAATCTCGCCGGTCATCGCCACATCGGCCCGCACAGGAATACCGGTCAGCACAGAGACAATAGAGGTTACCATGCCCACGCCGGCAGACGGCCCATCCTTGGGGGTAGCCCCTTCGGGCACGTGGACGTGAATGTCCTTGGTCTCAAAGATCGGAGGCTTGATGCCAAAAGTCGTGGCCTGGCTGCGCACAAAGGAATGCGCCGCATCGATGCTTTCCTTCATAACGTCGCCAAGTTTACCGGTAGCGGTCATGCGGCCTTTACCGGGCAGCATCACCGCCTCGATGTTCAAGGTCACACCGCCCACGGAAGTCCATGCAAGGCCCGTGGTCAGACCCACCTGGTTTTCTTCTTCAAGCCGCCCAAAGCGGAACTTCGGCACGCCAGCGAATTTTTCCAGATTGCGCTGAGTGATGTGCACGGCCTTTTTGTCGGTCATCTGGATTTCCTTGACCGATTTGCGCGCAAGGTTGGCAATCTCACGTTCCAATGAGCGCACGCCAGCTTCCCGCGTATAAGTGCGGATAACATCGCGCAGCGCACTGTCGGAAATTGTCCACTCCTTTTTGCTCAAGGCATGATCCTTGGCTTGCTTTGGAATGAGGTGGCGTTTGGCGATCTCCACCTTCTCATCTTCCGTGTACCCCGGAATGCGGATGATCTCCATCCGATCCAACAGAGGTTGCGGCATGTTGAGCGAGTTTGCCGTGGTAATGAACATGACTTGGCTGAGATCATAGTCCACTTCCAGATAGTGATCGGCAAAGGTCGAGTTCTGTTCCGGGTCCAACACTTCGAGCAAGGCGGATGATGGATCACCGCGGAAGTCAGCACCCAATTTATCGATTTCATCCAGCAGGAAGAGCGGATTGGTGCTCTTTGCCTTCTTCATGGATTGGATCACTTTGCCCGGCATGGAGCCAATATAAGTGCGCCGGTGACCGCGAATCTCAGCCTCATCCCGCACGCCGCCAAGAGAGACCCGCACAAAATCGCGGCCCGTGGACCGAGCGATGGATTTACCCAAGCTGGTCTTGCCGACACCGGGAGGACCCACGAGACACAGGATAGGTCCCTTGATTTTGTTCGTGCGCTGCTGAACCGCAAGATACTCAATGATCCGCTCTTTGACCTTATCGAGGCCGTAGTGATCCTCATCCAGGATCGCTTGGGCCGCCGCCAGATCTTTTTTGACCCTAGACTTCTTGGACCACGGGATACCTGTCATCCAGTCAAGATAGTTGCGCACCACCGTGGCTTCGGCGGACATGGGGCTCATCTGCTTAAGCTTCTTGAATTCAGCCGCAGCCTTCTCGCGTGCTTCCTTGGAGAACTTGGTCTTTTCCAGCTTCTCTTCCAGCTCGCTCAGCTCGTCGCGGCTTTCATCGGCCTCGCCAAGCTCGCGCTGAATGGCTTTGAGCTGTTCGTTCAGATAATATTCGCGCTGGGTCTTTTCCATCTGGCGCTTCACCCGAGAGCGAATGCGCTTTTCGACTTGAAGAACAGAGATCTCACCTTCCATGTGGCCGTAGATCTTCTCCAGCCGCTCAGCAATGTCGACAGCTTCGAGAAGCTCTTGCTTCTCGGGGATCTTGATCGCCAGGTGGCTGGCGATAGTATCAGCCAGCTTGGAGGGATCTTCGATCTGGCTTACGGCAGCCAGCACATCCGGCTGAATGCGCTTGTTGAGTTTGACGTATTGTTCAAAGTGACTGACGACAGAGCGCGCCAACCCATCAATGTCTTTGTCATCGCCTTTGACCTCTTCAACTTCGTTGGCAGTCGCGACAAAGAAATCATCATTGGGAAGATAGCTGTCGATGCGGGCGCGGGTCCCCCCTTCCACCAGAACCTTGACGGTCCCATCCGGGAGCTTTAGCAGCTGGACCACCGAAGCGATGGTGCCGACCTCATAAATTTCATCCGGATTCGGATCGTCGTTTTCCTTGTCGCGCTGGGTGACGAGAAGGATCTTCTTGTCGTCCTCCATCACGTCTTCAAGGGCGCGCACAGATTTCTCTCGGCCCACAAAAAGAGGCACTACCATATGGGGGAAAACCACAATGTCGCGCAGGGGCAGAACGGGGTAGCCCTCTTGAGAATCATCGCTGGTCTGGGTCGGAATATCGTCGCGTTCAGTCATATCTTGAGTCCTGTAATTGGCGGGAACAAATCCGCCTTGTGAAGGCCCTCACGGCAGCGCTCTACGCACGCCAAGCCGAAATGTCCGAAATGGACCATCACAGCCATTATGGCGCAAGTTTCCCCCAATTTCATTGAGGATTTGTGCTCACTACCGTCGAAAAGCCTCCCTCTTATGAGGCGAGGCTCCTGTTCATAAATTAAGAACCCGCGCCGCTGTTTCAAGTGAGAAACGGCGACGCGGGTGATTTTGAGGCGATTCGGCGCACTTGCACCGATTTTAGCCGGGGATAACTTGTGCCCCCAGCCAGATACTTTAGGCGGTCGTAGCTGGCTTTTCTTCCTGCCGGTCAGCGTAGATGTAGAGCGGACGCGCGCGGCCTTCTACAACTTCACCGTTAATGACCACTTCTTCGACCCCTTCGAGGCCCGGAAGTTCGAACATCGTATCCAAAAGGATCGATTCGAGAATAGACCGAAGGCCACGAGCACCTGTCTTGCGCTCAATTGCCTTAAGCGCCACGCAGGTCAATGCATCGTCAGAGAAGGTCAGCTTGATATCTTCCATCTCAAACAAAAGCTCATACTGCTTGATCAGTGCATTCTTCGGCTTGGTCAGGATTTCCTTCAGTGCGTCTTCGTCCAGATCACCCAAAGTGGCGAGAACCGGCAAGCGGCCAACGAACTCAGGGATCAGACCAAAGCGCAAGAGATCTTCTGGTTCCAGTTCTTCAAGAACCTTGCCCGTCTTGCGGTCGTCCGGCGAGCGAACATCGGCACCAAAGCCGATAGCACTGCCCTTACCGCGTTCGGATATGATCTTGTCCAGACCGGCAAACGCGCCGCCACAGACAAACAGGATGTTCGTGGTATCCACTTGCAGGAATTCCTGCTGCGGATGTTTGCGGCCCCCTTGCGGAGGAACGCTTGCCACGGTGCCTTCCATGATCTTCAGCAAAGCCTGCTGCACCCCTTCGCCCGACACGTCGCGGGTGATCGAAGGGTTGTCAGACTTGCGGGAGATCTTGTCGACCTCATCAATGTAGACGATGCCGCGCTGGGCCCGATCCACATTGTAATCCGCAGACTGCAGAAGCTTCAGAATAATGTTCTCAACATCTTCACCCACATAACCGGCTTCGGTCAGGGTCGTGGCATCGGCCATGGTGAAAGGCACATCAAGAATGCGCGCCAGCGTTTGAGCCAGCAGCGTCTTGCCGCACCCCGTTGGGCCGATAAGAAGAATGTTGGATTTGGCCAGTTCCACTTCGCCGGACTTGGGCGTGTGGTTCAGACGCTTGTAGTGATTGTGAACCGCGACAGAAAGAACGCGCTTCGCCCTGCCCTGGCCAATCACATAATCGTCGAGGGTTTTGTGAATGTCCTGAGGCGTAGGCACGCCTTCTTTGGTCTTCGAGAGGTTGGTCTTGTTTTCCTCTCGGATGATTTCCATGCAAAGCTCGACGCATTCGTCGCAAATGAACACGGTTGGACCCGCGATCAATTTGCGCACTTCGTGCTGGCTTTTGCCACAGAACGAGCAATATAGCGTGTTCTTGGAATCGGTGCCGGTTGGCTTGGTCATGAACGCTCCCTGCCGTCACGCCTGCGCCCGGCCCCTGGCCAAATGCGCAGAACTTTTGAAGTCCATCCCCGGCGCTCTCACAACGCCGGATGCCCCCACATGAGACTATGCAAGCACGATAGCCCGCGTGGGATCAATATACGTTTAAGCGGATCGGCAAAATGCCCTGTTAGTTACTATCCGCTTGATGCTTTTCCTCTGCAAGCTCCGGACCAGCGACAAACTGGGCCATCTGTGCCAAAGCGCAGAGAAAAGGTTAAGATTTCTTAGTCGTCTTCGCCCTCAGCAGCAGCGGGACGCTCGGTAAAGACCTGATCAATGATGCCAAATTCCTTGGCTTCGTCCGCACTCATGAAATGGTCCCGATCAAGGGTTTTTTCAATCAGGTCATACTCGCGACCGGAGTGCTTCACATAAATCTCATTGAGGCGACGCTTGGTCTTCAGAATATCTTCGGCGTGACGCTGAATATCCGAGGCCTGGCCCTGGAACCCGCCGGAAGGCTGGTGAAGCATGATACGGGCATTTGGCAGTGCAAAACGCATATCCGCTGCCCCGGCACATAGCAAAAGCGAGCCCATGGAGGCTGCCTGACCAATGCACAAGGTCTGAACCGGCGGGCGGATATATTGCATGGTGTCATAAATCGCCATGCCAGAGGTCACAACACCGCCTGGGCTGTTGATATACATGGAGATTTCTTTTTTGGGATTTTCAGCTTCCAGGAAGATGAGCTGCGCCGCAATGAGCCCCGCCATTTGGTCTTCGACCGGACCGGTCACGAAGATGATCCGCTCCTTGAGCAAGCGAGAATAGATGTCATAGGAGCGCTCGCCCCGGTTTGTCTGTTCCACAACCATGGGAACAAGCATGTTGTAGGTATCGATGGGATCGCGCATGGAAAAACCTCTTAGAAAACAGGCGACCCCCCCTGGGTCGGCTGGAAAAGAATAACCCCTAGCGTTTAGCCCTCGATTCGTTTGGAAAGCCTAAACAAAACAAAAACAAACGCGGACAGGGTTAATGCCCTATCCGCGTTATTTAAGCCTCAAAAGGAAGACTGCAAGTCGCCTTTTGAATTAGGCGACTTCTGCATCCTCATAGGGATCAGCAAACAGCTCATCCTTGGAAACGGTTTTGTCTGTGATTTCAACAAGTTCCAGCACGAAGTCCACGACCTTGTCTTCGAAAATAGGTGCGCGAAGCTGGGCCATGGCACCCATATTTTGCTGATAGAACTCATAGACCTGCCGTTCCTGACCCGGATATTGGCGGGACAGTTGGTTCAGCGCGCGGCCAAGTTCTTCTTGCGTCACGTCGATATTATTTTGCTTGCCCACTTCAGCGAGCACCAGTCCAAGGCGAACACGACGTTCCGCAATACCCTGATACTCCGCTTTCATGGCATCTTCGGAGTCGGCTTCGTCCTCGATGGTCTTGCCGCGCTGTTGAAGGTCTTGAAGAACCTGCTGCCAGATGGCCTGGAATTCTGCATCCACCATGCCCTTGGGCAGCTCGAATGCATGAGCTGTATCCAGCGAGTCCAAAAGCGAGCGTTTTGCATGGCTACGCGAAGCGGTATCGAAATCCTGCTTCATGCGCCCGCGAATGGCATCTTTCAGGGCGGCCAGATCATCCACACCAAGCTTCTTGGCGAACTCATCATCAATGACAATCTCGTCAGCGCCGTTCACCGCATGAACCTTCACAGCGAAGATAGCTTTCTTACCGGCAAGGTCCTCAACAGGATAATCATCGGGGAAAGTCACATTCACGTCTTTTTCGTCGCCAGCCTTGGCGCCTGTAAGCTGCTCTTCAAAGCCAGGAATGAATTGGCCTGAACCCAGCACAAGCGCCATGCCTTCTGCGCGACCGCCATCAAAGGCCAGTCCGTCGATGGTGCCGTCAAAATCGATCATCAGCTGATTGCCGTCGGCAGCTGCAGCATCCCCAAGATCGGAATAGGTGCGCTGGCCTTCGGAAAGTTGCTTGATCTGCTCTTCAATTTCATCTTCGGAAACCTCAGAGACAAGACGCTCAACCTTGATGGTTTTGACGTCCATCAGATCAAAGTCCGGCATCAATTCGACTTCAAAGCTGAATTCGAGGTCCTTGCCGCCGTCCAGAATATCTTCCGGTGTCTGGTTGAACTCGATCTTGGGCTGAAGGGCAGCCCGCATGGAGCGTTCTTCGAGAGCCTTTTGGCTTGCCTCGTTCAGCGTCTCATCAACGATCTCAGCCATGACCTGCTTGCCGAAGGTCTTTTTTAGATGATCAAAGGGCACCTTGCCGGGACGGAAACCTTTCAGGTTCACTTTGTCCTTCAGACCTTCAAGGCGAATTTGAAGCTTTTCGTCCAGCTCGCCATTAGGGATGGTGATTGTGAATGCTCTGTTGAGGCCATCCGATGAGGTTTCGTTCACTTGCATTTTAGTGCCCACTCGTCTTCTTTTCGGGTTTTCCACGTGCCGCCCTGGCAAGGGAAAAACAGTAATAAATCATCTTGTTGGCGTCTCTGGTGCGGGCGGAGGGACTTGAACCCCCACACCTTGCGGCACAAGAACCTAAATCTTGCGTGTCTACCAATTCCACCACGCCCGCAGCTGAGGCCAACGGCGCCATAGAACGCCTGTTTCGCGGCGTCAAAGACACCGCAATCTGCGGCTTAATATACGAGGTATCATGGGTTGGCTAGTCCCTCTTTCAAGAAGGTGAATACCAGGCCCTCAATCTATATCCGCCAATTGGCCCAGAACCTCTGGCACCAGATCTGGCAAATCCTCAGAAATCAGCCCAAACCCGCGGGAATTGGCGGCCTCTGCGTGGATCCAGGCCGCGGCGCAGGCGGCCTCAAAAGGGCTCATGCCACTTGTTCCCGCACAAGCCAACAATCCCGCGATCAGCCCCGCCAGCACATCCCCTGATCCCGCCGTGGCAAGGGTGGGCGGTGCATTGAAGGTAATGGCGCTGCGCCTATCCGGGGCTGCGATCACCGTATCGGGGCCTTTAAGAAGGACGACCGCCCCTGCCCGCTGGGCTGCCTTTTGGGCCGCACCAAGGCGGCTGGTGCATGATTCTAATAGTCCCGGGAACAGGCGTTCGAACTCCCCCTCATGAGGCGTGAGGACACAATTCTCATGAAGTTGATCCAGAAGAGCTTCGGGGGCCTCGCGAAAGGACGTCAGTGCATCTGCATCCAGAACCACGGCGCGACCACTGGTCAGGCCACCGCTGGCAAGGATATTGAGCACATTTTCCATGGTCCCCTCGCCCACTCCCGCAGCCGGCCCTATGAGGCACACGTTCTTGCGTTCGTCTTTCAGGAGATCGGCGAACTCTCGCGGGGAACCAAAAGGCGCCAACATGATGGAGCTGACATGAGCAGCCTGAACCGGCACCGCATCAGGAGGGCACGCCAGCGTCACCAGCCCGGCTCCAACACGCAAAGCCCCGTAGGCCGCAAGGCGGCTTGCGCCAGTATGGGCGGCATCCCCACTGACCACCAGCACATGACCACGGTGATATTTGTGCATCTCCGTTTGAGGCCAGGGGAACTGTTCCAGCCAGAGAGCCGGCTCGTTCGAGAACGTCTGTGGGCGGACGGTCTCAAGCACGCGTCCCTCAATGCCAATATCGATGACAGTGAGGTTTCCGCACAGCTCTCGCCCCGGATATAGAAAATGTCCGGGCTTGGGCAGGAAGAAAGTCACGGTCTCGTCGGCAATCAGGGCGGGACCACTAACCTGCCCCGTGTTACCTTCCACGCCGCTGGGAATATCTACCGCGACAACGAATGCTGGGCCCGCATTGATCGCCTCAACGCAATCGGCGACCGCTCCTTCAAGCGCCCGGGTAAGACCTGCCCCGAACAGAGCATCAACAATGATGTCTGCCCCATCACCAGAATTTGCATCCAGCTCTTCTACCGCGCCGTCCCACAGGGCTGCGGCAAGGGCAGCATCACCCTTAAGCTCGGCACCATCTCCGGCCAGAAACAATCGTACGTCCCGGCCTTCTTGTTTGAGCAGGCGCGCGGCCACAAATCCATCGCCCCCGTTATTGCCCGGCCCGCAGAGAACATGGATGGTGCCCGGCGCTGCGGCGGCAATCTCTGCTACACCGGCACCTGCTGTTTCCATCAGAACAATGCCAGGAATACCCTCCGCACCGTCATGCCCCTCAATGGTCAGACGATCCGCTTCCGCCATTTCTTGCGTTGTGAGCACAGCCACATCATTTGGTTCGATATTCATGGGACTTCCTCAGCATACTAATTTGCGAATAAGGGTGCCCGCGGAACCGCCGCAGGCTCAATGCTCTCAAAGGCGCGCGCTGCCATCATCACGCCAAAATCATCATAATTGCGTCCAACAATCTGCAAGCCCACGGGCAGACCTTCCTGCGTGAACCCACAATTGATGGATGCCGCTGGCTGCTGCGTTAGATTGAAAGGATAGGAAAATGGCGTCCAGTCGAGCCATTGCCTGGCATCATACCCTGGCGGGGCGACAATGCCTGCATCGAAAGCGGGCACCGCCAACGCAGGGGTCACCAGATAGTCATAGTCTTCCATGAAATGCCGCACCTTTGAGCCCATGGCCTCCCGCGCTTTGACAGCACTCAGGTAATCTTTGAGAGAATACTCCGCTCCCTGATGAATAATCTCTCTTAGGCCCTCATCAAGAAGTTGAATTTTCTCCGGCGGCAAGTCTCCCAACGCCTGAAACGCACCGGACCACCACAGTATCTGGAAGGTGTCGGTGGGATCCTCAAAGCCTGGATCAACTTGTTCCACTTGCGCGCCAAGTTCCTCAAAGCGTTTGACGCCTCGGGCCACCAGCGCTTCGACCTGATCGTCCATCTTTTTGACGTAGCCAAGGCGCGGGCTATAGGCGATGCGCTTGCCGCGAATACCTGCGCCGAGTTCATTTGTGTAATCGCGGCCATCGGCCTTCATGGCATACCAGTCGCGCGCATCCCCTTCTGCGATCACCGAAAGAAACAATGCGCTGTCTTCCACGGTGCGAGACATAGGCCCCACATGCGCCACCGTGCCAAAGGGGCTGATGGGATAGGCCGGCACACGGCCAAAGCTGGGCTTGATCCCGAAGGTGCCGGTAAAGCCTGCAGGAATACGAATGGAGCCGCCGCCGTCCGTGCCAATGGCTAAAGGACAAAGCCCCGCAGCCAAGGCTGCTGATGCGCCGCCCGATGATCCGCCGGGGGTTTTGGAAACATCCCAGGGGTTCCGCGTAATGCCGTGGCGCCTGCTGTCTGTCGCGCCCTTCCAGCCAAACTCCGGCGTGGTGGTCTTGCCGATCATCACTGCGCCATGTTCTTTGAGCCGCGCCACGCAAGGTCCATCTTCATCCCACGGCTGGTCTTCATCGACAGTGAGAGAACCGCGTAAAGTGGGCCAGCCTTTGGTGAGGATGATGTC
>JAJFIL010000052.1 GCA_021774965.1 Alphaproteobacteria bacterium | reverse complement strand
CGAGAAGGCGGGCAATGAGGGATCTGCTTCCGTGGAAGCCGTAGACGCGCCCGCAGATGCTGGCATCTCATCCTTCGTATCGGAAAACCTGGCCAAATCTGATCGGCCTGAGTTGACGGCAGCGAAGATCGTCATCTCTGGTGGTCGCGGCATGGGCTCGAAAGAGAACTTCGACATCATCGAGAAAGTTGCCGACAAGCTGGGCGCTGCCGTGGGTGCTTCCCGCGCTGCGGTGGACGCAGGCTATGCCCCCAACGATTGGCAAGTGGGCCAGACCGGCAAGGTCGTCGCCCCTGAGCTTTACATCGCCGTGGGCATCTCCGGTGCGATCCAGCACCTGGCAGGCATGAAGGACTCGAAAGTCATCGTGGCTATCAACAAGGATGAAGAAGCCCCTATTTTTCAGGTTGCCGACTACGGCCTGGTGGCAGATCTCTTCAACGCTGTGCCTGAGCTTGAAGACGCGCTGGGTTAGCTGCCAAATTCATATCGTTTGAAAAGGGGCACATCCTTATGGGTGTGCCCCTTTTTCTTTGGGTCGCCTTTAACATTATGTTGCGTTGCAATAATCCAATAAAAGCATAGACTGCGTCCAAATCAGAGCTCAGAGGATGAAGATCATGCAGGTTCAAACCGTCGGCGTTATCGGCGCAGGGCAAATGGGCAACGGCATCGCGCACGTGTTCGCGCTGGCAGGCTATGACGTCATTCTGAGCGATATCTCGCCCGAGAGCCTTGAGAAGGCGTTGGACACCGTTGGCCGAAACCTGGATCGGCAAGTTGCCCGGGATCGCATTTCCCTTGAAGAACGCAACACTGCCATGGGGCGTATTCAAACCACCAACACGTTGGAAGCCATGCACGATGCGGACCTCACCATTGAGGCCGCCACAGAGAACGAAGAGATCAAGCGCGAGATCCTGTCCGCACTGGTGCCGCACCTGAAACAGGGTGCCTATATCGCGACCAACACCTCGTCCATTTCTATCACTCGCCTTGCGGCCTCCACGGATCGGCCCGAGCGGTTCATCGGGCTTCACTTCATGAACCCCGTACCGGTGATGAAACTGGTGGAAATTATTCGCGGCATCGCGACGGATGAGCAAACCTACCACATGGCGCAGGAAGTCGTCAGTAAGCTGAATAAAGTTCCAGCCAACGCCGAAGATTTCCCCGCCTTCATCGTGAACCGCGTGCTGCTGCCCATGATCAACGAGGCGGTCTATACTTTGTATGAAGGTGTCGGCACGGTGGAAGCCATCGATACTGCCATGAAGCTGGGCGCGAACCATCCCATGGGACCGCTGCAACTGGCCGACTTCATCGGTCTGGATACGTGCCTGTCGATTATGCAGGTGCTGTACGAGGGCCTAGCGGATACAAAATATCGCCCTTGTCCTTTGCTGGTGAAATACGTGGAAGCCGGATGGCTAGGCCGCAAAACCGGCCGAGGTTTCTATGACTATTCCGGTGATACGCCCGTCCCAACGCGATAAGGGCCGACGCGGTAGGTTTTAATCCAGACAAAGACTGAGTCGTTCCGGGGCGATCACATAGTGGTCGAACCCGGAACCTCGCTGCTCCAGATTCCGGGTCTCTCGCTTTGCTCGACCCCGGAATGACGAACCACTTTTTCCTCTCCCGCAAAACATCCGGCAGTGACAACACCAAAAACTAAAAAGTGAGTTTGTTTTCTGTTCCTGAAAGCAGTCTTTGTACATTCTCCGTGTGCTTGAAAACAATCACGAACGCCAACAGACTTGCGAATAGGTTGAAATAGAGGGTGGATTCAAAAACCGGCAAAAACGAAATGGCCACAAAGAATATTGCCGCACATATCGTACCTAAAGAAACATAACGAGTTGAAGCCACAATTATTACAAAGAGGCCAAGGCTTATAAGGGCCATAACCCAGTCAAACATAAACATCACTGCCGCCACTGTTAGGGCTCCCTTACCTCCCCTAAAGCCAAAATATACCGGCCAGTTATGCCCCATAACCGCTCCTGCGCCTGCTGCCAAAAGGCTTAGGCTATCTACAGCCTCTCCCGAATAAACATAAACACCGAGTTGCAGGCCTATAAGACAGGCGATGATCCCTTTCAATATATCTCCGCCGAGAACAAGCACTGCAGCAGGCTTCCCAAGCACCCGGAGAGTATTTGTAAGTCCAGCGCTTTTGCTTCCGTGGCTTCGAATGTCTTTGCCGTATATTCTCCCAACGATCACGGCTGAGTTGAGACTACCCAGGAGGTAACCCGAAGCTAGGGCCGCAAGAATTTTCAGGATATCAATCATCGGTCTACTTTTCCCGCAAGGCATCCGGCTTGCCATCATGGGGGCCGAGAGTTCTGCCTTCGGCCTCTTTCCAATGGCGCTCCCCAACCTCATCGTTTCGTGCGGAGTGAAACGGGTAGTGCAGGCGGGTCTTAATTTTGTCGCGTTCGCCGACAACGAAATAGACAACGTCGTCACCCGTATTATTCATGAACGTATGGGCAATGCCGGTGCCCGCTGGAAAGCCCACACAATCACCGGGAGCGAGGCGATAGGTTTCGCCATCAACCCACACATCGGGTGCCCCCTGCAAAATGAAGATGAACTCTTCTTCGGATTCGTGCGCATGGGGCCAGCCTGAGCGCCGTCCGGGTTTAAGAATATCCACCCCCAACCCGAGGCGTTCAAAGCCCATCAGGCTCGTGAACTCCGTGCCATAACACAGCAACTCATCGCTGCCGGTGTAGTGATTTTCGTCCGCACCGACATGATCTTTCCAATTGACGATAAATTCTGGTCGTTTGGTCATGGCGTTCTCTCTGTTTCACTCTGGCTATTCTATTCTGGCAATGTAAAGCCCACGTCCGATGAACCCTTCGGGGTCATAAGCGGGAACAAGATTGTTGGCGGAAAAGCCTGCCATCATCTCGTCGTGAGTAAAGAGTGTTGTGTCGTGAACCTCGGCGCAAGTCTCTATGCCATCGGGTCTTCCGATCATATAATCGAAATAACACAAGGCCTTGCGGCCTTTCACCTCAAGTCGGTTCATGCGGCAGATGGCAAGGTCATCGCCTTCATAATTGCTCATGCTCACGTGATCGGGCCATACATCATCGGGCCGCAACCAGGGTTCCACTATGATAAGCCCGCCGGGGCGTGTGTGTTTCTTGAACCCGGCAATGGCGGCGGTCAGCTCTTCATCACTTTGCATATAACCGATGGAGCTGAACAGACATGTCACCACATCATAAGTGCGCCCCAGGTCAAACCCGCGCATGTCCGCGACTTCATAGCGCCCATCTGGATTTTTGGTCCGTGCGGTCTCAATGAAGACGGGGTTGAGGTCTACGCCATCCAGATTGAACCGTGACTTCAAATGGAGCGCATGTTCGTGAGGACCGCAGGCCACGTCCAGCATTGTTTTAGCTTCCGGCAGACGTGCCTCGACCAGCTCTGTGAGCTTTTTGGCCTGGGCGGGATAATCCCGGAAGCTATAGATGGCATCGTAGAATTCGGCGCTCTCAGTGAACATAACAAACCTTCTCCAATCTCCCTTCATTGGAAGCCATGAAGGGGGAGCGCACTCTAGGGGAGGTTGATTGGATTTGTCTACTCGCCAGTTGCGCGCCGCGTAGCCTCAATCACACCTTCGATGAGATCATGGGCGTCTTCGCTGTCCCATTCTGCCGGGCCATTGATGCGACCAATCTCTCGCCCCTGTCGATCATAAAGGATGGTGGTGGGCCAGACGGTCACTTGGCTGGTGAGTGCAAAATTGATGGGCCAATCCGTATAAAGAGGAATAAACGTGGCCCCAATTTCCTCCCGAAGGAAGGTTTCCACCTCGGACCTGTCCATGCGGCCTTCAACCAGACGATCTGTTGAGACGGCAATCAGGGCGAAATCCTCGCCACTGAGGTCGTGCGCAAGGCTGTCGAGCTGAGGCATCTCGCGAATGCAGGGGGCACACCATGTGGCCCAGACGTTGATGAGCAAGACCTTGCCCGCAAAATCGGCCACCCGCACTTCACGCCCTGATCCATCGAGGAAGGCCTCGGTTGAGGCCTCAATGGGGCTGTCGTGAAAATCGAAGGTCCGCAATTGCCCCGTGGCCAGATGTGACAGGTCTCCCACATCTCCATCTGCGCCTGATCCACTGCCAGAGCCATCAGGCCCGCAGCCCAAAAGGGCCAAAGACAATATCGCAACCCCTAAAAGCTTCTCCACCAAGCGCTCTTCCTCCCGTTCGGTCCTTCTGGTATTGAACCAATATCAATCAATCTAAAGCTGGACCACGCCCGTGAGCAACGACAATAGCGATAAACCCGACAACGCCGCAGGCAGCGACGCCAACGACCAAAGCGCCAACGAAATGTGGGGCGGGCGCTTTGCGACCTCCCCCGATGCGCTGATGGAAGCCATCAACGCCTCCATCGGGTTTGACCAGCGCCTATGGCGTCAGGACATCGCCGGTAGCCGCGCCCATGCGACCATGCTTGGCACCCAAGGCATTGTCAGCGCTGACGATGTCACTGCTATCCTCAAGGGCTTGGATGCCATCGAGGCCCGAATCGAAACAGGTGACTTCAAGTTTTCTGCCGCTCTTGAAGACATCCACATGAATATCGAGGCTCATCTCAAGGATTTGATCGGCGATGCGGCGGGGCGCTTGCACACCGCCCGGTCCCGCAACGATCAGGTGGCCACAGATTTCCGGCTCTATGTGCGCGATGCGCTGGAGGGGCTGGATGCAGCCCTTCTGGGCTTTCAACATGCGCTTCTGGTTAAGGCGGAGAGCCATGCGGCAACTGTCATGCCCGGCTTTACGCACCTTCAGACCGCACAGCCGGTGACATTCGGGCATCATTGCCTGGCCTATGTGGAGATGGCCTCCCGCGACCGCGGAAGATTTAGCGACGCGCGCAAACGTCTCAATGAGAGCCCCCTGGGGGCTGCAGCCTTGGCGGGGACATCGTTCCCCATTGACCGGGATGCCACTGCTAAGTCCCTGGGTTTCGATGGGCCCACCCGCAACTCTCTGGATAGCGTCTCTGCAAGGGACTTTGCACTAGAGACCTTGAGCGCCGCTGCCATCTGCGCCACCCATATGAGCCGCCTGGCCGAGGAAATTGTCATTTGGGCCAGCGCGCCTTTTAGTTTCATTAGCCTGTCGGATGCATTTTCCACTGGCTCTTCGATCATGCCGCAAAAGCGCAATCCCGATGCGGCTGAGCTTTGCCGGGCCAAGGCAGGGCGCATCATCGGCGCCCTTTCGACGCTGCTGGTGGTCATGAAAGGCCTGCCGCTGGCCTATTCCAAGGACATGCAGGAAGACAAGGAACCCGTGTTCGATGCGCTGGAAAGCTTGTCCCTGGTGATCGCCGCCATGACCGGCATGGTGGGGGATCTAGTCGTGAACGAAGACGCCATGCGCGATGCCGCAGCAGGTGGGTTTTCCACCGCCACCGATCTTGCGGACTGGCTGGTACGTGCAGGCGGCCTGCCCTTCCGAGAAGCCCACCACGTAACGGGTTCCATCGTGGCATTGGCCGAGAACAAAGGATGCGGCCTGGAAGGTCTGTCTCTGGAAGAGATGCAATCCGTTGATAAACGCATCACCAAGGAAGTTTTCAGCGTACTGAGTGTTGAGGCGTCCGTTGCCTCGCGCACCAGCTTTGGCGGAACAGCGCCCACCGAAGTTGCCAAACAAGTTGCCTGGTGGCAGAACCAGCTTAGCTAGTTGCGGGTCAACCTGCTCTAGAACGAAGGGCCAATAAAGTCATCTTCTTCATCGACCTCTTCGAGGTCTTCGCTTTCTTCATTGCTGACTTCAACAGGTTCTTCTTCTGTCACAATTAGCGGCGGCGGAGCATTAAAATCAAACTCTGGTATCTGGTATTGAGGTGCAGCGGCAGGCGGCGGGGTCACAGCCTCGGAAATCGTTTCACCGGGTGCTGCCTCCAAGAGACGCCAGAACTCAACGTCTGACCATTCTGCTGACCTGCCCCTCAAGGCAGCCAGAATGCCGTTCGCCTGCCGGACAACAACCATATTGCGATCTCGGGAGACGTAGAGGCGCTGATCCCCAAGCCCTGCAGCCATGACCAGATCATCGGGAAACGCGCTCAGATCCTGCCAAAAATCAGTGGCATTGTCCAAGGGCGATGTGGCGGCGGCATAAGCTGGATCAATATCCCGCACCAACCACCAGGTTAGCCCGTAGGCAGGATTGTTTTCTGATCCCTGAAATATCTCTTCAAAGGCTTCGGGGTCGACCAAGGCCCGGCCATCCCATTCACCACCAGCCAGAACAAACTCGCCCAAGCGCGCCCAATTTCGCGCGGTGAGGTGTATTCCTGTGGAGAAAATAGGGTTTTCGTCGGAACCAACGCGCCAGCGCCCGATTTCCAGGCCGATGGGCACAAAGATACGCTGGTTCATGTAATCCCCGGGGCCTTGTTCACCCACCTCATTCAATTTCTGCTGCAAGAGATAACCAAAGGCCTGAAGCGGAACGGAGTGATAGTCAAAAACTGCCCCTACTTCATTTTCCAATGGAAGCTGTGCTGCCCTTTCATAGGGAGGTGGACGGCCGAACGATCCCGCGCGCCGCAAGCCATCGGTCATGTTCAGAAGCTGGCGAATGGTGATGGAGGCGCGGTTATCGGCTTGCCACTCGGTGATGGTGTCCGAGGCCAGATCATCAAGCTCGAATAGCCCGTCTTGCACGGCAGCCGCTGCCATAATGCCAATAAAACTCTTGGTGCCGCTGGCAAGAGGGTTTGCCTGATCTACTGAGCCCTCGTTGGGATAGCTCTCAAAGACGACCTCCCCATCCACAATGACAACCATGGAGATGCCCCTGTGGGCGGCACTATAATTTGCCGCGGCATCATAATCAGCAAGGGCAGGAAGAGCCCAAATACTGCCGATCGCTGCCATAAGAGCCAGCCTGAGCACTCGAGTCATTTGTGTTTCTCCCACTGATACATTTGCACTGGTCCTCTGGTGGATTCCCACTGGCACTTTTATCGCTTAATCGCTTTCCGCTCTAGTTTAGATCACAAAAGCCATGATACCAATTAGACGGTGGTGACTGTTACACGATGGTGATTGGCGTTAACGGTCGGCCCTTGGCACACTAAGTCTCTCATGAGACCCCAAATGACAGGAATTCCGGCCATGCGGCTGATTATGATTTTACTGACAGTCTTAACCCTCGGTCTCTCAGGTTGCGGTAAAAGAGGTGACCTTGCAGCGCCTCCCGGCCATCCGGACCCGGAGCCGGAGCCGGAAGAAGGCCTGCTTTTGGATACGGAGAGGGACGTGAACCGCGCATGAACCATTTCGGATATCGCGGCGGCTGGCTATTTGCCGAGGATGTTGCCCTGAGCGCCATAGCGCGCGAAGTGGGCACACCTTTTTATTGCTATTCCACTGCCACGATGACGCGCCACTTCACTGTTTTCCGCGACGCCTTTGGTATCAATGATGCGCTGATCTGCTTTGCCGTAAAGGCAAACCCGAACCTTGCGGTCCTTCGGGTGTTGGGCGATTGCGGCGCGGGGGCAGATGTCGTCTCCCAGGGAGAAATGATCCGGGCGCTGACGGCGGGCATTCCTGCAAATCGCATCGTCTTTTCCGGCGTTGGAAAATCACGGCAGGAAATGGAAGCAGCATTGAATGCTGGCATCTATCAATTCAACGTGGAAAGCGAAGCAGAGCTTGAAGCCCTTTCTCAAGTAGCTGTCTCAATGAACCTTGTCGCCCCTGTGGCCTTGCGTATCAATCCGGATGTGGATGCAGGCACCCACAAAAATATTTCCACGGGCAAGGCGGAGAATAAGTTTGGCATTGCCTGGGCGCGCGCAGAACCCACTTTCGCATTGGCCGCAACACTGCCCGGCATCAACGTTAAGGGCATTGACGTTCACATCGGCAGTCAGATCACGGACTTAACGCCCTTCGAGATGGCCTTCAGCAAGGTTGCAGACCTTGTCCGCGATTTGCGCGAGAAGGGTCATACCATTGAGCGGCTGGACCTAGGCGGCGGCCTGGGCATTCCCTACGCCGCAGATGAAAAGGCCCCCCCCCTTCCTGATGCTTACGCAAAAATGATCCGTAGACTGACCGATGGGCTTAATGTGCGCCTTGTCTTCGAGCCGGGACGTATGATCACAGGAAACGCAGGTGTCCTGGTCACACAGGTGCTTTATACAAAGCAGGCCGAATCCAAGACCTTTGCCATTGTGGACGCTGCCATGAACGATCTCATGCGCCCGGCGCTTTATGACGCCTGGCATGAGATATTGCCTCTGAAAGAAGCAGGCCCCGGCATAAGCCGAACGGCAATCGATGTTGTGGGGCCGGTCTGTGAAAGCACCGATGTCTTCGCAACGGATCGCCCCCTACCGCCCTTAGAAGAAGGGGACGCGCTGGCATTTCTTTCTGCCGGAGCCTATGGAGCCGCGCAGGCAAGCGAATATAACAGCCGCCCCCTGGTGCCGGAGGTTATGGTGGATGGGGACAGGTTTGCCGTCATTCGCAGCAGACCGTCTTATGAGGAAATGATGGCGCGCGAAGCATTGCCGTCCTGGCTTAGGCCTAAACTCACCGTAGCTGGCGGCACCGATAGCGAAAATGGGGGTGCCGCATGAGCGGGGCCGTGCATCTTCCGCGCGCTGTAAAATGGCGTGCCCGGATGATGCAAACCTTCTTGCTGGCTGAGCAACTATGGTCATCCTTTTGGCCCGCTGCTGGATTTCTTGGCCTGGTGTTGGTTTTCTCGCTTTATGATGTTTGGCGTTTCATCCCGCCCCTGTTCCATATCGCAGCATTGATTGGCTTGCTTGGGGCAGCTGCATGGGGCTTTGCTCGCCGCGCTAAGCGCATCACATGGCCCAGCCTTCATGATGCCTTGCGCCGCCTTGAAACTGACAATGGATTAAAGCACCGCCCGCTTACGGCTTATGCGGATGAGCTGGCCATCGGCAGCGGTGACACTGAAACCATCAAACTGTGGGCCTCCTATCGGGCATTGCTGCGCAAGCACTTTGCGGTCTTGCGGCTGTCTGGCCCCCGATCCGATCTGGCCGCCCGTGATCCCTTTGCCTTTCGCATGGCGGTTGTTCTGGCCCTGTTGACCGGCTGGGCCATGGCGGGAGCCGATGCCAGCCGCCTTGTCCGCGCTGGTTTTGCGCCAGATTTCTCCGGGGGTGCGGGCGAGACAATCCGCCTTGATGCCTGGCTTACCCCTCCTGATTATACGGGCCATGCCCCGATCTTTCTGACCGAAGAGAACGGCGGGCAACCCGAAAGCATCTCGACTGGCGAGCCTATAATTGTGCCGCAGGGCTCGGAGCTGGCATTGCGTCTTTCTGGCGCGGACACACCACCAGAAATTCTCGGGGCGCTGGATGAGCTGGAGATCGACGAAATTGCGCCGGACACCTGGAGTGTCTCTGGACTTGTGAACACCAGCGGCGAGGTCTTTGTGACCTGGCAGAACAATGGTGAGGAGCAATGGGCCTTTGATATTCTTGCCGACAATGCACCGGAAGTAAGCTTTGTGCCTGCCCCCTTTCATACGCCCCTGGGGCTTGTAGGTCTTCCTTATGTGGTGGAGGACGATTATGGGGTAACCAATGTTGAGGCACAGCTGAGCCTGGTTCCCACCCGTGATGAGATAGGCGATTTTGCCGATGGTTTCTTTGCTGAGGATGGCACAGCGCGGCCAGATGCACTTTATTCCGCCGCAGAGCGAGATATCACGGAACTGGCCCTGCCCGGAACCCACCCTCAATCTGCCGAGGATGATCCGACACTGGACTGGCGTGACCATCCATGGGCCGGACGCGAGGTTCTGTTGCAACTAAGCGCTTCTGATGATGCGGGAGGTACAGGCTTTACTCGACCGCGTCGCATCACCCTTCCTCAGCGAACATTTCTGAACCCCCTCGCCGCCGCCCTTGCCGAACAACGTATCGCCCTGGTCCAATCAATTGATGCGACCCAGGACGTAGCCGTCACCCTGGATGCTCTCTCAATGCGGGGGGACCTTTTCATTGAGGACACCACAGCCTATCTGGGCATTCGCACGGCGGTCTGGACCCTTGCTACCGACCCCAAGGATGATGATCTGCGCGATGTGTTTGATCTGTTGTGGTCGCTGGCCTTGCGCCTGGAAGATGGTGATCTGTCCCTGGCACTGGACCGCATTCGCGAACTGGAACAAGCGCTGCTGGATGCCCTATCGCGCGGTGCCGAACCTGCAGAGATTGCTGAGCTATTAGCGCAGTTGCGCGAAGCAATCTCGGAATATCTGCAAGCCATGGCTCAGCAAGAAGCGCAGCCTTCTACTGCCGAAGCCTCCGAGATGATGCAGACCCAGGATCTGGACAGCCTTTTGGATCAGATTGAAGAGATGGCCATGATGGGTTCGCTGCAAGCGGCCCGGGACATGCTGGAGGGGCTGGCTGATCTTTTGGCACAACTGGAAAACTCAACGCCTTCCCAAGGCGGCGAAGGCATGTCCCCCGGCGAGCAAGCCATGGCGGAGGCCTTGGAAGGTTTGAGCGGCATTTTGGGAAGTCAGCGGCAACTGCTGGATGAAACCTTCCGCGGCGCGCAGGGCGAAAGCAACAGTCCCTATGCGCAAGATGACCCGTGGGCGGAATGGGGCGGCTGGCCGCCACCTGAGAACTGGCCCTATGGCCATGATCGGCAAGATCAGGCCCCAAGCGGACCACAAGGGGAGGCGCCGCGCGGTTCAGATCAACTGGCCCAGACCCAGGAGGAATTGCTGCGGGGCTTGCGCGGTATTCTTGAAAGCTTGTTGGAAGAAGGGGTGGACGTGCCTGGCACCATGGGGGACGCCAGCCGTGAGATGGACGATTCCGGTCGCGCCTTGGGCGATGGCAGTCTGTCGGATGCTGTGCCGTCCCAAGAGCAAGCCGTCGAGGCATTGCGTCAGGCCCTTGATAGTTTGTCCGAACAATTGTTGGCGGAGATGAGCCAACGCATGGGAGGGCAGCAGCAAGGCTCGGCCAGTGGGCAAGACCCGCTAGGGCGTCAAACCCAGACCCAGGGGCCTGATTTTGGGGACAGTGTGGACGTGCCAACTGAGCGTGAGATGCAGCGGGCAAGAGAAATCCTCAACCAACTGCGCCGCCGCGCGGGGGAACGCGACAGGCCAGAGGTCGAGCTGGACTATTTGGAACGTCTGCTACGCCGCTTCTGATGCAATTGGCAGCAGCCGGGTCACTTCACGCCGCAAGGCCTGAACGCTGAAAGGCTTGGTGATCACACCATCCACAAAAACCTTAAGAGCGGAGAGCGTATTAGCCAGCTCTGGATCTTCTGTCATCAAAAGAACCGGCAGGTTTTCACGCTGATCCTTTGCCGCCAGGCTGAGGGCAACCCCATCCATCACAGGCATATGCGTGTCGGAGATAACAAGATCCGTGTCTTCCGAGTTCAGCGCCGAAAAGGCCTCGCCGCCATGTTCGGCAAGGCGGATTGTATGGCCCTGTCCAATAAGCATCGCGCGAATTGCCTTGCGCACCGGTGTGTCTTTTGCTGCGATAATGATACGTGCCATGGGTCCCCACTTTCTTCGTGTCCAGGGGATCGCCAGGATTCAGTCGCTCGTCGCCTCCGGCATTGTGCCGATATAGGGCAACCCCCGCCCTAAACCGGCAACATCCATGCCATAGCCAACGACGAAGGCATCCGGCACAGTGAAGCCTTTAAAATCGGCTTCTACAGTCACTTTTCGGCGAGAGGGCTTGTCCAAAAGAACACAACACTTGACCTCTTCCGCACCACGTGAGGCGAGCAAGGTCTTAACAAAATTAATGGTGTGGCCTGAATCCAGAATATCATCGACAACCAGCAAGGTGCGGCCCGCCACATCTGTATCCAGATCGCGGGTCAGGCGCACGCGGCCTTGCGAGGTGGTGCCGTCGCCATAGCTGGAAAGGCCCAGGAAATCCACTTCCGCATCCAGACCCTCAAGATGGAGCGCGCGGATCAGATCGGCGGTGAAGACAAACGCCCCTCGCAGGATGCTAACCAAGAGTATCGGCGCTTCGGCGGTAAGACCAGCGCTCTTGATTTCCTGCGCAAGGGTCTTGATCCGGGCATTGATCTGATCAGCTGTGAATAGCGGCACTGGCTCAGCAACCACAGGGGCGCTACCGCTGCTCACTCCTGATCCTCAGCGAAATGCACTTCAATTCCCTGCATGCCCAAAGGCGGGCTGGAAAGCTGAGTTGAAAATTCCAAAGTGACATCCACGTCCAGACGCGTTTCTGAAAGCGCCACAGGCCAGTGATACAGCTCCTCACCACCAGCATCGCGCAAGGTGACTTGCACCCTGGGAATGGGTAAATCCTGGTCTGTGATGTTGACCATCTCGCCCGTCACCGTCAGCACGGACATGCCGTCTTCGCTTGTAATATCATAGGTAATGTTGCGGAAGTTTATCCCGGCGCTGTTCACCTCAATACCGATCAACTGATAGAGCGACGCTGTCTGGGGCCAGCCCCGGACGATCTCCACCCGGTACTGATAGAACACAGCGCCCATCCCGAAAATCGCCAAGCCCAAGAGCAACCACAACGCCATGGTCGCCCCGGAAATACGCCGACGCATCCCTTTGACGCGGGATTGATAGGGGCCTACTGCGGCCATGGGCTCGACCCGCGCCGCAGCTGCCGCGCCGCCCACGGATTTTGGCATATCGTCAGGGGGCTTTTGAAACCACGAATGACCGCAATTGGCGCAACGAACCATCCGCCCGTTCGGCTGAAAGCTCGCCGGATCGGACAAATAACGCGTTGAACAAGACGGACAGGTGAGGATCATTCCCGGGTTTCCCAAGTCGCGCACCAAAGAGCCATGGTGTGGAAGCAAATGGTTTATTCGCCATTACCCAAAGGCCATTTACTAAGAGCCATTAACCAAGGGCCATTAACCAAGGGAAAGTCTAAGAAAACCGTTAAGATCGACAACTTTGCGCTGAAAGCTTCTTTCTCATCTACGTGGGGACCGCCTACATATCAAAGCGCTGGCCTTCATCGGCGATGTTAAAGCCTGCATCGCGCACAACCTCTCTCGCTTCGGACCCCTCTATCAGAAGAGGATTGGTGTGATTGAAGTGGATAAAATGAACACGAGCGCGCTCCTCCGCACTCAGACCAGAGAGCAGCTCCATGCTTTCCACCACAAATGGATGCGGGATGTCTTCCATGGCTCGGCCCGGGATCTCACCATCGGCAAAAAATGTGGCGTCCAGAAATGCATAGTCCACCTCGCGAATAAGCTCCGCCAGATCCACGTCCCAGCGTTCCCATTTGTCGATATCTGGAATAAAGATCGCGACCCGATTGGGCCCTTCGATGCGGAAGCCGACAGGTTCGGTATATTCATCCCGGTGCGGAACAAGGAACGGCGTTACCATCAGCCCGCCCGGCAACTCTTGAACCGCACCATCCTCCAACGGCTGTAGGGCGATGTTGCCATAGCTGACCAACTGGCTCCACGGCCCATGATTGGTTAGATATTCTCGCATGCGCGGCATCGCGAACACCGGCACTCCATTTGCGCCCATCACTTCATGACCAAAATGCATAAGGCCCGTGTAATGGCCAATATGTCCGTGGGTAAGAAACACCCCGCCAAGAGAAAACGCCTCGTCCGGTGCTTCCACATGGAGGCGGTAAAGCTGCTCAGGCATATGAGGGGTGGCTTCGAACAGATACTTCGCATGGTTGCCCGGATCGATTAGCGCCAATGAGGCCACCGTGCGGCGCAGGGAAGGGTCCTCCCATCCCGGCATGCAATGAGGTCGGTAGCACCCGGCCTGTGGATAGCCTGCATCTTGCGTTACGCCCAAGATAAAGAGATAGGGCTGATCAGGCCGGGCCGCTGTCTCCTCATCGCCTTCGGTAGGACCGCAAGCACCAAGGAGCCCCAACAAGACAATCCCGCTGAGAAGCGATTTGAGTTTCACGGCATTCCCTCCTTGGCACGGCTCGCACGTCCGCATCAGATTGGGACTTTGGCGCGAGACGTGATATGGCCCTAGCCTAAATGATTTCTTCCTTGGCGCCAGGTTTTAGCGAATGGTTCGATTTGAAAATGTAGGCATGCGCTATGGCATGGGGCCGGAGGTATTGCGGGACGTCTCTTTTGAGCTCAAGGCGGGCTCCATCAATTTTCTCACTGGTGCTTCCGGTGCGGGCAAAAGCTCGCTCCTCAAACTGATCTATCTGGCCAATCGACCCTCGCGCGGGCAGATCACCATGTTCGGCAGTGATATCAGCACCCTTGGACGTCAGGAGATGCCCCCCGTGCGCCGCCGCATCGGTGTGGTGTTTCAGGAATTTCGCCTGCTGGATCACCTGACAGCACTTGAGAACGTTTGCCTGCCCCTGAAGATCACCGGCGCGCCGGAAGAGAACTACCACAATGATGTGCGCGAGCTTCTGACCTGGGTGGGTCTTGGCCAACGTATGAATGCCGTGCCGCCAACTTTATCAGGGGGGGAGAAGCAGCGTGTTGCCATCGCCCGCGCTGTTGTGGCTCAGCCGGACGTGTTGCTGGCCGATGAGCCAACAGGAAACGTGGATCCGGAGATGGGGCTCAAGCTCCTGCGCCTGTTCAAGGAACTCAACCGCATGGGCACGACCATTTTGATTGCCACGCACGATATGTCTTTCGTGGAGCAAACTCAGAACGCGGCCCACCTGCATATCGATGGGGGGCAGCTTTCCACCGTGCGCAAAGCCGGAGGGGCTGGCGCATGAGCGAATTTCTGGCAAAGCTTTCAGGGCTCAATGTGTTTGCGCTCCATTCCAGCGTTATCCCCGCTGCGAGTGGTGGTCGCACGCCCTTGCTGGTGGTGATCGCGGTCATGTGTTTTTTGGCAAGCGTCGCCCTTGGCATCACCTTGACAGTATCCAACGTGGCCGCTGAATGGTCCGCCGACCTTGCCGGGGTGATCACGGTTCAGGTTAAACCGCGCCCTAATGTGGATGGCGAGACCCAGATGGGAACCACCCTGGAGATATTGCGCGAGACCCCAGGCATTGCAGCGGCAACGCCTGTCCCAACATCATCCGCTGCGGAATTGCTGGAGCCCTGGCTCGGCGGGGTTGATCTGCCAAGCGACATTGCTGTGCCTCAGCTGATCGATGTGCGCCTGGATCCGGTGCGCCAGCCGGACCTGGAGGCATTGGGCCTTCGCCTGGATCAGGCTGTTCCCGGCATTGAGATCGATGATCACTTCCGCTGGAAATCACGACTGTCGGCATTCGCCGGATCCCTGGAAGGGCTGGCCATTGCAGCGCTGTTGCTGATTGTCGCCGCCACCGTGGCCATTGTGGTCTTTGCCACCCGAGCTGCCATGGAGGCTAATCGCGGGGTAATCGAGGTGCTTCACCTGATCGGAGCGCGAGACACATTTATTGCCGGAGAATTTCAGGCCCAGTTCCTGTGGGTGGGATTGCGAGCTGGCGCTGTGGGCGCTGTCGCCGCAGCGCTTTTGCTGGTGGCACTCACGGCCTTTGCCGGTGGGCGGGGTGAGTTCTTCCTCCCCGGGCTGGGGGTGACGTGGACGACCTACCCGACACTGCTGCTGGTGCCCATATTGGCCGCGACCGTCTCTTTCGCGACAGCGCGCGCTACCGCCCTATCTGTTTTGGCGCGGATTCTGTGATGTTAATCCTGTTGGACCGAGACGGGGTCGTTAACGAAGACCGCGCCGATCACGTGAAGAATCCCGACGAATTTGTCATGATCCCCAGAAGTGCTGAGGCTGTGGCGCGCCTTAATCGGGCGGGGCACAAAATTGCGCTGGTAACGAACCAATCAGGGATTGGCCGGGGGCTTTATGATGAAGTCATGCTGGCCCGTATCCATGAGAAAATGAGGGATTCCCTAGCCCGCGCGCACGGCCACCTAGATGCCTTATTCATCTGTCCTGATAGGCCGGATGCGGCGACAGCCCGGCGAAAACCGGGCGCTGGCATGCTGGAAGAGGCTATGCGCCAATTTCGGGTGGGACCCGGCGACTGTGTGATGATCGGGGATGCCTCCCGCGACCTGGAGGCCGCCGCGAAAATAGGCGTAGACCGGTTCCTGGTGCGCACCGGCAAGGGGGCAAAGACCCAAGCTGCGGGTTTGCATCAAGACGTGCTGCCGGTAACGGTCTGCGAAGACCTGTGGCACGCGGTGGAGCAATTACTGGGCCCGGCTAGTGGCTCGGACGACGGGGACGAAGACAGAGAGAATGGCACGTAGACCCTCCATCCAGATGGACCGCGTGGTGGTTTCCCCACCGCGCAGGCGACATATGGCGTTGGGTCTGTTGATGCTTGGCGCGGCCCTTTGGAGCATTGGGTTTGCGAATTTCCTGTCTCTACTGCCCGACGAGCTAATAGTCTTCGAGGCTACTGATGATCTGGGCATTGTGGTTTTCACTGGCGGCCTCAACCGCATGATCACCGGCATGGAAGTCCTGACGAACGGCGACGGATCACGATTGTTGATCTCCGGCGTCAATGAAGCTTCTTCGCGGGATGCCTTGCGGGGACACATAACGGACCCCAATGATCTGTTCGATTGCTGCGTGGATCTGGATTATGCTTCACAGGACACCATGCAGAACGCAACCCATTCGCTGCTCTGGGCCCATGAGAACGAATTCAGCAGCTTGCTGGTGGTCACATCCTATTACCATATGCCGCGAGCGCTTCTGGAGCTCAATCACCGGGGCGAGACCATCGAAGCGATTGCCTATCCTGTATTTCCCGACCCTTTTGACGAAAACCAATGGTGGCATCCGCACAAATTTCGTATTCTGGCGTTTGAATACTCAAAGTATGAGCTAGCGCTCATGCGCATTCGTCTGTCTAATCTGTTGGGCTAATAGTCCAACCTCACCCCATCTGGAGCCGTCCATTTGCTTACGATCCGGTCTTTTGCCATTTCCGTATTTCTCTATTTCACCACGCTGATCATTGGCGTTGTCTGCCTGCCGATTTTGTTGTTTCCGCGAAAGTACAACCTGGCGCTGGTGCAGTGGTGGTGTGACTACGTGCTTGGCGGCTTTGAGAGAATTGTTGGTGTAAAGACAATTATCAAGGGACAGGAAAACTTGCCCAAAGGTTCTTACCTTGTTGCTTCCAAACATCAGGCCATGTGGGAAACCATAAAACTGCTTCGTCTTTTGGATGACCCTGCGACTGTTCTGAAGAAAGAACTCATGATGATCCCCATCTTTGGGTGGTGGGCGCAAAAACTGCACATGATCTCTGTGGATCGGGGTGCCCATGCTGCGGCTTTGCGGAAAATGCTGCGCGACGCAAAGGTCGAGTCCAAAAAAGGGCGTATGCTGACCATATTCCCCGAAGGCACCCGTGCGCCCGTCGGCGGTATGAACCCTTACAAGCCCGGCATTGCAGCTCTCTACAAGGCATTGGATGTACCGTGTGTCCCCGTAGCGCTGAATTCTGGCCGCTGTTGGGCGCGCAAGGGCGGCTATCGCCCCGGCACCATTACGCTGGAGTTTCTGGAACCCATCGCCCCTGGACTTGATCGCAAAACCTTCATGGCAGAGCTTGAGACACGCATCGAGGCTGCAAGTGATCGTCTGGCAAACGCCGACTAACGATTACCATCCAGTTTCAAGAGAAGCTGGTGCAGCGGGCCATCGACGATGCCCATTTCTTCCAGATGTCCGACCGTGTTGCGCACATACTCTGGATTAGGGCCAGATTGGCCATGGCCCTGACGCACAAGGTGGAGCTGTTCTTCCAGGCTTAGCCGCCCTGAATACTGATAGTGCTCTCTGTCCACCAAATAGGTCGTGGCGCGGACATCACCGCCGCCTTTCAGGTGCACCCGCAAATCCCTCTCAAGATAGACAGATGTCGCCTGCTCCCGTTCTCGCAAATAGCTAATGATCTCGTCCCATTGTTCGTCAGCAACTCGAAAGGCCATGCCCCGACACGAGCCCCCCTTGTCGAGGCCCAGAACCAGCCCCGGCACCTTTGGTGTGCCGCGATGAACATGAGATAGGACACAAAAAGCACGATGGTGGCCGAAAAGACGCGCTTCTTGTGCCTCCACATAGGTAAAGCCGGGGCGCCACATGAGCGATCCATAGCCATAAATCCACCCCATCAATGCTTCCTGTATCCTTGGCCATTTCCTTGGCGCGCCGAAAATGTGAGTATGCCTTTAAATTGTCGAATTAGAGCAGCACTTATTTTCCATGCGGATTTATCTACCCATTGCAGCGCTGATCGCCCTTACGGGGATTTACTGGCTTGTCTGGCAAAGCTCGGCCTCCACCGTGCGTGAAGAGGTCACTGAGTGGGTGGAAAATGAACGCAGCGCGGGGCGCATTGCGGACTATGAGAGTTTCTCCATTCGCGGCTTTCCCTATCGCATGCAGATCGAATTTGTCTCGCCTCATCTGGGCGACCCCGAAGCCGGGTGGAGTTGGCAGGCGGAGAACCTGATCGCTTTTGTGCTGCCCTATCGTCTCAATCACATGGTCATGGTCGCGCAAGGCCAACAGCGGCTGGAATTCCTTCGCCTTGAACGACAGGAGATTGTGGAAGGATTTGCCGTCGACCAACGCGCCAGTCTCGTGCTTCGCCGCGGCGATCTGGAACGGTTCGCACTGGACATCAGCGGTCTGGAGATGACCCGCAGCATTTATTTCACGGACCGGCCAGGGGTGCTTGACCGCAGCGAGATCGTTTCCCTCGGCAAACTGGATCTACACACCCGGCGGGTTCACGACAATGACGGCTTGCCCGCCCAAGGCCGACATCATGCGGTAATTTTCGAGACCCAGGACATCAACTGGATTGGGCACCCTTATGAGGGACTGGGTCCAGACCTCTCTATCATGCGCTCTCGCATTCTAATGGCGGGCTTACCTCAAACCGGGTTGGGCTCTTTACGTTCTGATTTCCTGGCGGATTGGGATGATAATGGCGGGATCCTGTTTCTCGACGAATGCGTCGTGCGCTGGAGCGAGATCGAACTGGCCGCCAACGGTGTTGTCGAGCTGGACGACCAGGCCCGACCCGAAGGGGATCTGACGGTTTATATCAGCGGTTACGACCAGGCGATTGATGCCGCCGTCGCAGGGGGTGCTCTTGCCCCTCAATATGCAGATATCTCCAAGACGGTACTGGATGTGATTGCCACGGTCGGTGGAGATGCAGGCGGACGCATTCGCGTTCCGTTGCGAATGGAAGATGGCTCTGTCCAGCTTGGCCCCGCCGAGCTCATGAGCCTTGAGCCGCTTTACTGAGAAAAGGTGCAAGATGATCCTGCGAGTTTACCGCGCCATCACCCATGAAGGACAACAAGATGCCTTCCGCGCTTTCCTCCAAAATATCGCCATCCCCACGTTGGACAAGATCGATGGCATGGTCTCGCTCACCATGGGCTGGCCTCATGAAACCAACCCCCGCATGTTTTCCATGATCATGATCTGGCGCGACCTTGACGCCTTGATCGGATTTACCGACGAGAATTGGAGAGAAGCCGTTGTCCACCCGGACGAAGCGCACTTGCTGGAAGCAAGCTTCGTGGATCACTTCAATGTGGGCGAGGTTTAGTTACTCACCGTCCTCAAGATCATGGCGACGGCCAAAGTCGGGCTCGTCAGTTTCCTGACCTGCATCGATGATGCCGCGGCGAATGTCTCGCGTATGGGTGAACAGCTTGTGCAGCGCCTCTCCATCGCCCCAGCGGATAGCCCGCTGAAGGGCTGTGAGATCTTCTGAGAACCGGCCAAGCATTTCCAGGACCGCATCCTTGTTCGAGAGGAACACATCTCGCCACATGGTAGGATCGGAGGCGGCAATGCGAGTGAAATCCCGAAAACCCCCGGCGGAATATTTAATCACTTCCTGCTGGGTCACCCCTTCGAGGTCAGCGGCAGTGCCCACGATATTATACGCAATCAAGTGCGGCACATGGGAGGTGATGGCTAGCACCAGGTCGTGGTGCTTTTCTTCCATCAGCTCTACTTGAGAGCCACAGCTGTTCCAGAACTCTGTGAGCTTGGCCAAAGCAGCCTCATCCGTTCCTTCAAGGGGGGTGAGGATGCACCAGCGTCCATCGAACAGTTCTGCAAAGCCTGCACCGGGGCCGGATTGTTCCGTCCCCGCAATGGGGTGGCCCGGAATGAAGTGAACGCCCTTTGGCATATGAGGGCCTACCGATTTGACCACAGCTTCCTTGACCGAGCCCACATCCGTTAGGATCGCGCCTGCGCTCAAGTGCGGTGCGATGTCGGCTGCCACAGTGCCCATGACGCCAACGGGGGTTGCCAGCACCACAAGATCTGCACCCGAGGCTGCTTGCGCTGCATCGGCAAAGACTTCGTCGCAAAGTTTTAATTCTTCTGCCTGCTGACGAACAGAGGAGGAGGCGTCCGCTGCCACAATGGTTTTGGCCAAACCCTTGGCACGCGCAATGCGCACCAAGGACGAACCCACAAGCCCAAGGCCAATCACGGCCATACGATCAAAGAGGGGTGTTGTCACGAGCTTGCCTCTCCGAGGTGAAGAGGTGTGGCATAGCCGCCAATGATTTTCGCGCGCGCGACGCCGTCATTTTTCTTGACCAGTGCCTCGATGCGCGCATCGTCTTCGGCAACAAAGCTACTCACCTCAAACAAGATCTGGCGCTGGCCGCTTTTGGCTTCTTCAGGGGCCACGGCAGTAAGCTTTGCATCAAATCCGGCTGCCTTGATCTGTTCCCCCACAATGCCCCGGCGCAGGTTCACGTCTGCCAATACGGCGATGAGGCTGACATCTTCGCCGGTGGGTCGCTGAACAATGTTTGATATGGCCAGTGCTTTAGGAAAGTCATAGCCCGGCGCCCCTTCAAAAAGCGGCAGACGGGAAATCACGCGAGGAGCATTTTCATCCCCAAACATAAGATGAAGCCACCAGGGCGCGTCTTCTTCGAACTGAGGTTCGGGCAGGACCCCAACTGCGCCTGCCTGGGTGCTGACTTCCTGGATCACGTGGCCTGCAGAGGCCTGATGGAGGATTTCGGTGGCTGAGCCATAGTGAAACCGCGCCAAGTCCCGAAATCCGGGGCCATTATCATTGCCGTTGTCATCATCGGCAAGATAGATCGAAAACGGGGCCTGAAAGGCCAGGCTGGCAGACATGATCTCCCGCCAGATGCGAATCACATGGGCCAGAGGCATGGGACCCTCATGAGCCTCTGCCAAGGCCCGCAAAACCTCCATTTCCCGGGCGGGGCGCATGGAACCAGCAGCCCCTTTGGTGCCCGCCAATTCGGCGACCACAGCCATCCGCTGCATCAGAGCGTCATGGATGGATTTGTCCAGGCGGTCGATTTCCGCTCGTAATTGGTCCAGATTTTTGGCGTCGTCAGTCATCATTTGTTGCGTCTTGTTGCAATGCACACCAATACTATAGTGAGAAAAACGATACCCGTTGCGTTTTTTGCACCGCAAAGAGAATTTATCATCAAGGTGAAGGACCCGAGAGCCCCGTGAGTACCTCCAACCCCCATGCATTGCTGCCTCAAGGCGCAGGTCAGGTCATGGCGTTTGATACGCCGCTGGCGCTGGAAAACGGAGCGGAACTGGGCGCTTTTACCGTTGCCTATGAGACCTATGGCGCCTTGAATACGGCCAAATCCAACGTGGTTCTGGTCACCCACGCCTTTACCGGGGACCAATTTGTGGCCGGCACCCACCCCATCACCGGCAAACCAGGCTGGTGGGAAGAAGTCGTGGGACCGGGCAAGCCTGTGGATACGGACCGATTCTATGTCATCTGCACCAATATTCTGGGGGGCTGTATGGGCAGCACCGGCCCCCGCGAGATCGACCCCAAGACCAACGAACCCTTCGCGCTGAAATTCCCCGGCGTTACCATCGGTGACATGGTGAATGCTCAGGCGCATCTTCTGGACGCCCTGGGGATTGAAAAGCTGATGGCCGTGATTGGCGGCTCCATGGGGGGGATGCAGGTCCTGGAATGGGCCAGCCGCTATCCGACACGCGTTGCCTCTGCCATCTGCATTGCCGCTGCTGCCCGCCACACGCCCCAGAACATCGCCTTTCACGAGGTCGGACGTCAGGCCATTATGGCGGACCCTGATTGGAACGAAGGTAACTACCTGGCCCAGGGCACTGTGCCGGAGCGCGGGCTTTCCATCGCCCGCATGACCGCCCACATCACATATTTATCGGAAGGGGCTATTGAACGAAAATTTGGGCGAAATCTTCAGGGTAAAGATAAAATCTCCTACGGCTTCGAAGCAGATTTTCAGGTGGAAAGCTATCTGCGTCATCAGGGCAAAAGCTTTACTCAGCGGTTTGATGCCAACAGCTATCTTTATATCACCCGCGCCATGGATTATTTTGATCTGGCCGCGCGTAACGGCGGCATTTTGGCCGAAGCCTTCCGCGGCTCTCCCACTCGCTTCTGTTTGATCTCCTTTACCAGCGATTGGCTGTTTCCTACGGAGGAAACTCGCCGCGTGGTTCATGCGCTGAATTCCGTTGCAGCCAATGTGAGTTTTGTGGAAATCGAAACGGACAAAGGCCATGATGCCTTCTTGTTGGATGAACCTGTTATGGCGGATACGATCACCGGCTTTCTGAACTCTGTGGCCAATGACGTGGGCATAGAGGACAAAGGCCAATGAGCACTCCCCGCCAAGACATATTACGCGCGGATCTGGCCGTCATCGCCAACATGGTGCCTGAGGGCGCGCGCGTCTTGGATATCGGCTGCGGGACGGGAGACCTGCTGGCTCATCTTCGTGACGCCAAATCCGTAGATGGGCGCGGAATTGAGCTTGAACCTGCCCGTGTGAATGCCTGCCTTGCCAAGGGGCTTTCCGTTGTCCAGGGGGATGCGGATGCTGACCTTGCAAGTTATCCCGCAGGGGCCTTCGATGTGGCTATCCTGAGCCAAACCATTCAGGCAACCCATCGCCCGCGGCAGGTCTTGAGCCATCTTTTGCGTGTGGCGGACACCACTATCGTTTCGTTCCCAAATTTTGCCTATTGGCGGGTGCGCCTAAGCTTGGCGTTGTCCGGCCGCATGCCCGTGACCAGCCGCCTGCCCCGCCAATGGTACGAGACGCCTAACATTCATCTTTGCACGGTGGCTGACTTTTGTGATCTGTGCACGGAGTTATCTGCGTCAATCGATGAGGCGGTTGCTCTGTCTCGACAAGGAATGGCAAGGCCCTTCAAGGCGGGGAGTGCCTGGGCCAACTTGAGAGCAGAGACGGCAATCTTTCGCCTATCGCGAGGTGCGCCCGGCAGCGGGCTGTAGCAACGGGCGGACCACCGGTAGCCGAAGCCGCGCCTTAGCTCCTTTGCTGGGAATGACCCCATGCACATGTTTGACCACTTCGATCACATGAACGCCGCCCATCTGGCCAATCGTGCGCATCTGATATCTTTCCCAAGGGCCCGCCAGCCGTAACATGATGCGTGCACGAGAAGGGGGAAAGAACAGGGACTGCAAATGCCGTTCAGGGCTAAATCCAGTGTCCGTCAAAAGATCCACCAATTGCTTGCCGGTAAAAGGCCGTCCGTGACCAAAGGGCGTGCGCTCCAGCCGCGCCCAAAGACTGCGCCGATTAGGCACAATGGCGACGAACCGCCCCTCTGGCGTCAGCACCCGCCAGATCTCTTTCAGCACGGCAGCCAGACTGTCCGTGTTTTCCAAAAGGTGAAGCGCCACGATGCGGTCAAAGGAAAGATCAGGAAACGGTAAGCCATACTCATGGATCAGCGTGGTGGCATTGGCCTGTTCAGTGGGCCACCAATCGGCCCCCTGCCCTGCTGGCTGACCGATAACCGTCCGCAAGGCTTCTTTCCCGTAACGCGTCATAATGGGATTGGGAAAGCCCAGCCCCAGCACCGTGTCACTACCCACACTTGGCCAAAGCTCCCGCATGCGCGCACGAATGGAACGCTGGACCAGATAGCCCAACTGGGTCTTATAAAACTGCTCAAGCTCAACAACGTCTATATGCATGAGATCCGCACTCGTTGACCACATAGAGATGTAGCCGATGCGTCGCCATTTTGCGAGACGGCGATGTAAAATACCAAGCTGGACGAAATCCCTTGATAAGCGTATCGAATGGATAAGATTTGTTCCCCGGGAGGTTCCATATGAGCGCGCTTGAAATTCATCAGTTCGAGGCCTTTGACGACAATTACGGCTATTTGATCCACGATGCCGAAGCCAATGTGACCGCCAGCATCGACACCCCGGACACGCCCAAGATCTTGGCGGCTCTGGAGCACACAGGATGGGCCCTCACCCATATCCTCTGCACCCACCATCATTTTGACCACACGGGCGGTAACGAAGAGCTTAAAGCCAAATTTGGCTGTGAAGTCATCGGCCCTCGCGCCGAGGCCGCCAAAATCCCTGCGCTGACACGATCGTTGGGCGAAGGGGATATCCTGGAGTTCGGCACACGAAAAGCGCGGATCTTTGACGTGCCGGGCCATACGCTCGGCCACATCGCCTATTGGTTCGAGGAGGACAAAGCAGCCTTTGTAGGAGACGCGCTGTTTGCCCTTGGCTGTGGCCGTGTTTTCGAGGGAACACCGCCACAAATGTGGGCATCCTTGCAAAAGCTGGCAGCCCTTCCGCCGGCAACAAATGTCTATTGCGCTCACGAATACACACTCGGCAATGCGAAGTTTGCCGTCACGGTAGAGCCGGAGAATGACGAGCTGATGGCACGAGCCAAGGAGATCGAACTGCTCCGCGCCCGCGGGGAACGCACGGTGCCGTCGACCATCGAGATGGAACTGGCCACCAATCCCTTCCTTCGCGCGGGCGAGCCCAGCCTGCAGCGGGCGCTGGGTATGGAAGGGGCGGTGCTGGCTGACATCTTCACAGAAGTCAGAAAGCGCAAAGATAATTTCTGATGGACGCCGACAGCATTATTGAAACGCTTGGCCTGGAGCCTCATCCCGAAGGGGGGCATTACTTCGAGACCTTTCGCGACGTAAACATGGGGCGTCGCGACCATTCCACGGCGATTTACTATTTGTTGCGTGCAGGAGAGCGCTCCCATTGGCACCGGGTAGATGCGGTGGAAGTCTGGCATTTCTATGCTGGAGACCCGCTGGCACTTTCCATTGCCGGGGTGGCAAGCTCGCCTGTGGAATATATTCTTGGGACGGATTTATTATCAGGCCAGCGCCCGCAAGTGATGGTGCCTAAATCGTCCTGGCAATCGGCAAGGCCCCTTGGGGATTTCACGCTTGTGGGCTGTACCGTCGCGCCGGGATTTGAATTCGACAGCTTTGAGATAGCACCCCCCGGATGGGAACCGCCCAGGTAGGGACTGAGTGGAAGCCTGATCGCTAAGTGATTGCCTCTAACACCGCCCCCTCACCCCAGCCCTCTCTCCAGAGGGGAGAGGGTGGGGCGACAAACTTGTTTGGCGCCTCGGGTGAGGGGGCGATGTCAGAGTAAACCTCTAGCTTCCCTTCGCCACACCCCCGCCAAAGCATTCCCCAAATACGTGGTCCCAGCCGCCGTCGTATTGATCGTGCAAGGCTGGCCCTATCTCCCCGAGGTTTTCCCAATTGCGGTGAGTTAGATCAACGCGGGTTTTACCTTCACCAATGTCCGTGAAAGTTATTTCAACTTCCGTGCCTTCTTCCACATCACGGCCTACATGCCAGGTGTGCACCACCCGGTTTGGCGCATCCCAGATCAGGATCTTGCCCCATAGAACTTCGGTACCGTCTTTCTGGGTTTCGAAGATCCGCCCTTCGACGCCCGCTTCCATGGTTACCGTGACAGCTTTTTCCTGACCAACAGAGTGAGTGCGGAGCGGCCACCAAGTGCCCATTTGATTTGCATAGAAATCAAATGTTTCCCCAAGGCCGCGGTCCACGGTGAGGGATTTGAAGATCGGCTCCAGTTTAGCAGCAACAGTCATTTGTTCTTTCCTTTGTCATCTCGCGGCGGTTGGCTTTCCAGATGCACGGCGAAATTTGCCAATACGTCTTCCCAGAACCCGTCGAGATATTCCCGCAGCTCTTCCAGGCCCTGTTTGTTCACAGAATAGATGCGGCGCGTGCCGTCTTTGCGTTCCGACACAAGCCCCGCTTCTCTCAAGACTTTCAGATGTTGAGAGACCGCAGGGCGCGACACAGGCAGGCCATCGGCCAGTTGCCCCACGGGGGAAGACCCCGGGCGCAATCGCTCGAATATTTCGCGCCGCGTAGGATCGGCCAGTGCTTCTAATACAGTTCCATAAGTCATGACAGATACGTAAGCTATTGCTTACGGTAAGTCAAGACTTATTTTAGTGGGCAATGTTTCCGTAAGGAGAATAGTACCTTACCCGTTGGCGATGTACTGGCCGCCATTGGCAGTCAGCACTGATCCGGTAACAAAGCCAGCCTTCTCGTCGGCCAGGAACGAAACGCAGTGTGCGATTTCTTCTGCTTTGCCCAGACGGCCCACGGGGATGGTGCCGATGATGCTTTCCAGCACTTTTTCCGGCACGCCTGACATCATGTCCGTATCGATATAGCCCGGCGCGATAGCATTCACGGTGATGCCTTTGCGTGCACCTTCCTGAGCCAGCGCCTTGGTAAAGCCGATGACCCCTGCCTTAGCGGCAGAATAGTTGGCCTGACCCATTTGGCCTTTTTGGCCATTGATGGAGGAGATATTGATGATGCGGCCAAAGCCCCGTTCGCGCATGCCTTCGATCACCTGGCGAGAGGTGTTGAACACGCTGTCCAGATCGACGCGGATCACTTCGCTCCATTTTTCGGGCGTCATCTTGTGCAAGGTGGCGTCGCGCACGATACCGGCATTGTTGACCAGCACTTCGATGGGCCCAAGCTTGGCTTCGATCTCGCCGATACCGTCTTTACACGCAGCAAAATCAGCTACATCAAACTTGAACACTTCAATGCCCAGCTCTTCGGCGCAAGCATTGGCAGCTTCGTCATTCCCGCCGTAGTTTGCAGCCACGGTGTAGCCATCTGCCTTTAGCGCAGCGGAGATGGCCTTGCCGATACCCCGTGTTCCGCCCGTGACCAGTGCAACTTTACCCATTTTCCTATTCCTTCAACTCTTCAGATCTTTTGTTTTTCCATTCGTCCGGTTACGGACGTTCCACGCACATCTCTCAGGTGCGTTCCACGCACATGGCGATCCCCATGCCGCCGCCGATGCAAAGGGTCGCAAGGCCTTTCTTCGCATCCCGGCGTTTCATCTCATAAAGCAGCGTTGTCAGGATGCGCGCGCCTGATGCCCCGATGGGGTGACCGATGGCGATAGCGCCGCCGTTGACATTGACGATCTCAGGATCAATCCCAAGCTCTTTGACTACGCAAAGGGCTTGTGCGGCAAAGGCCTCATTGGCTTCCACCAGATCAAGATCGCTTGCCGACCAACCCGCTTTTTCCAAGGCCAGTTGTGACGCCGGAATTGGTCCGGTGCCCATGATGGCAGGATCCACCCCCGCCTGAGCCCACGACCGGATAATGGCTAGGGGCTCAACGCCGCGCTTTTCTGCTTCATCGCTGCTCATAAGAACAATGGCTGCTGCACCATCATTGATGCCGCTGGCATTGCCTGCGGTGACGCTGCCGCCATCGCGCTTGAAGGCCGCGCGCAGGCCGGAAAGACCTTCAGCCGTTGCGCCGTCGCGAATGAACTCATCATTGGCAAGGGTCTTATCCCCCTTGCGATGTTTGATGGTGACGGGCACGATTTCGTCTTCAAACCGGCCAGCGTTCCGGGCTGCTTCGGCCTTGTTTTGGGAGGCGGCAGCGAAGGCGTCTTGTTCTTCACGGCCGATCTGCCATTTCTCTGCAATGTTCTCTGCCGTTACGCCCATGTGATAGCCGTTAAAGGCGTCCGTCAGGCCATCGACCAGCATGGTATCTTCAAGCTTGCCGGTGCCCATCTTGGTGCCATTGCGCATGTGCATGGCGTGGGGGGCCTGGCTCATGTTTTCCTGACCACCCGCGACCACAATGGCGCTGTCGCCGCATTGGATCGCCTGGCTGCCCAGCGCCACGGCGCGAAGGCCGGAGCCACACATCATATTGACGTTCCAGGCGGAGGCTTCTTCGGGAATTCCTGCCGCAATGGCGGCCTGGCGAGGGGGATTTTGCCCCTGCCCGGCTGTTAGCACCTGGCCCATAATCACTTCAGAGACGTCGCCGCCGCCGACACCTGCCCTGCTAAGCGCCTCTCGGATTGCCACTTCTCCCAGATAATGGGCAGAAACACTGGAAAAAGAGCCGTTAAACGTGCCCACGGGTGTGCGGGCAGCGCTGGCGATCACAACATCGGTCATGGCCGTATCCTTCTGGGTTTGGCGCAACTATAGCAACATTTAACCCCTATCTCACGATACAAGCTTGCTGTAAACCTGCAATGCAGCATAAGGAAGTTGCTGCATTCTTCCGATCTTGGCCCTTAAGCTGATGATTTGTCAGCCCTTTTGTTTTGCATCGCACCCAATAGAGGTCTAAAAATAGAGCTCAGGCAGAAAAAATGCCGCAGCACAGCAAATTAAATGCTGCGCAATAAATCAATATGGGGGTGAATGTCATGGGCCAGTCCAACACCAGCAGCGGTGAGCCGATCACCATCAAGAAATATGCGAATCGGCGTCTCTACAACACGGCGACCTCCAGCTATGTGACCCTGGATCACCTATGCCAGATGGTCAAAGACGGTCAGGATTTTGTGGTCTTTGACGCGAAATCCGGCGATGACATCACCCGATCGGTGCTTACCCAGATTATTTTTGAACAAGAGGGCAAGGGCCAAAACCTTCTGCCCATCCACTTCCTGCGCCAGCTTATCGGGTTTTATGACGGCAAGATGCAGGACCTCGTGCCGAATTATCTGGACATGAGCATGGATGCCCTGACCAAAAATCAGGATGAGTTACGGGAACGCATGACCAGCTCCTTTGGCGGTGGACAGCAATTTCGCGCCATCGAAGAGATGACCCGCGCCAATATTACGATGTTTCAGGATACCTGGAGCGAGGCCATGCGCCGTATGATGGGCGCTGGTGATGCTGCACCTGCTCAAAACGAAGCGCCCGCAGCCAACGGTGGTGCCGCCCAGCATCAAGAAGCAGAGGCGGAAATCGATACGCTGAAAGCGCAAATGGCTGCCATGCAAAAACAATTGGAAGAACTTACCAGAAAATAGAGGCCTGCACCGTCCAGCTTAGTCTTTGGAGGGCGTGTTCCACGGCTCGCCCAGTTCTGCGCGGCCATAGAGGAAGCCTTGCAGAAGATCGACGCCAAATCCGCGCAGGATGCGGACCTCGTCATCGTTCTCAACCCATTCGGCGACAACTTCCAACTCGAAGTTCTTTGCCAGATCCACAAGGGTCTTCACAAAGACCTGGTTGTCTTTGCTCTCTGCCATGTTGAGCACAAAGGCCCCATCGATTTTCACGATGTCCACGTCCAAAGCCTGAAGATTGCGGAATGACGTATAACCTGCGCCAAAGTCATCAATGGCAACCCGGCATCCCAGGGCTTTGAGATCTCTTACGAAGGCGGCACTCTCATTAATGTCGTGCAGCGCCAATGTTTCTGTCAGCTCCACAATCAACTGTGGGGCGACGTCAATATTGGCTTCGATCTTGTCGAGGAATTTCTTCAGCCATGCAGTGTCATTCGCCGTAAGGCCAGAGACGTTGAACGAGAACGTTACGTCCGGAGATCGGCGTGCCTGCGTAATCACCATGTCCAACACGCGCTCATCGATGCGGCGGATCAACCCCAGCTGCTCTGCGACCGGCACAAACTCACCAGCAGGGACAATCTCCCCATCCAGTTTGAACATGCGGATCAAACTTTCATAGAACTTTGGCTTGCCTGTTTCTGCATCTACGATGGGCTGGAATGCAAGCTTCAGGCGGTCTTCTTTCAGCGCAGAAACAATCGCATCTGCCGTGGCGCGATTACGTTTGCGCCATGACACTTTTTCTTCCGAAAGCTGGTGAATGACATAGCAATCACGCCCGCCGCGCTTTGCAGAATCCAGG
>JAJFIL010000051.1 GCA_021774965.1 Alphaproteobacteria bacterium | reverse complement strand
CAGGGGAAGGACACCGTGCAGGCCAATGAAGCGCTGGGGTTCAAGCCGGATCTTCGAGAATATGGCATTGGCGCGCAGATTCTTCACAAACTTGGGTTGAAGAAGATCCGCCTGATGACCAACAACCCCAGAAAGATCGTTGGCCTTGAGGGTTACGGGTTGCAGATGGTCGAGCGGGTTCCCATTGAAGTGAGGCCGAGAAAAGACAATATCAAATACCTTGAGACCAAGCGCCAGAAATTGGGCCATATGATAAAGAACATATCCTGAACAAGTTGGAGAAAAAATGGTTACGCATATTGAAGGCGATTTGAATGCCAAAGGATACAAATTTGGCATTGTGGTCAGCCGGTTCAACGATTTTATCACCGGTCGGCTGGAAGGCGGAGCGTTGGACTGTCTTCGGCGGCATGGAGCGGCGGATAAGGATATCGACGTGGTAAAAGTGCCCGGTGCTTTTGAAATTCCCATGGCGGCAAAAAGAATGGTCGCCGCAAAAAAGTACGATGCGATTCTCTGCTTGGGAGCCGTCATCCGCGGGGCGACGCCACATTTTAATTATGTTTCCGGCGAGGCCGCTAAGGGAGTGGGAAGTGTCGCGTTGGAGTCTGCCATTCCCGTTTTATTCGGCGTGTTGACGACGGATAACCTCGAGCAGGCGATCGAACGCGCGGGTTCCAAATCTGGCAACAAGGGCTGGGAAACGGCGCTTGCGGCCATTGAAATGGCTAATTTGTATAAGAAAGTTTGATCGGGTGACGCGCTGAACCCAATAGGAATTTGCGGTGGGTTTTAGGTTATTATCAGTCTTCTTAAATTGGGTGAATCAAGTATGGGGCAACGAAGGTTTTCAAGAGAACTGGCATTGAAGTTTCTTTACCAGTTTGAATTTAATAAAGCCGATTTCGATGATCAGATGGCCTCATTCACAGAAAGGACTTCCTCCAAGGAAGATGTTAAAGCCTTTATGGAGGAGTTGGTTACAAAAGTTCTCAACAACATGGAAGAGATTGACGGCATCCTGAAAAAATACAGCGAGCACTGGGCGCTGGATCGTATGACGGTGATCGACCGCAATATACTAAGGCTTGGCGTTTGTGAATTGTTTTACAGTCAGACCATTCCCCCTAAAGTTGTTATCAACGAAGCGGTTGAAATTGCCAAAAGATATGGTAGCGAAGAATCCCCGGATTTTATCAACGGCATTCTGGATAAAATCTTCAAGGAAATGCCCAAAGGGATGACGCCGTCATCCATAGGGTGACGGCGGTTTTGGCTTCCTGATGAGATACCTTATTTTTTCCGACCTGCACAGCAACCTGGAATCATTGCAAGCCTTCTCGAAAATCGCCGCAACCCTCGACCACGATAAAAAAGTATTTTTAGGAGATCTGGTGGGTTATTGCGCCGATCCCAATGCCTGCGTGGAATGGGTTCGGGAACATGCGGATATCATCCTCGGCGGCAATCACGACTATGCCGTCGTGGGGAAAACCGAGTTGACCTATTTCAACCCTCACGCTTACCAGGCCTGTCTCTGGACGCGCCAGGAATTGTCGGAGGAGAACAAAGATTTTCTCGCGGCGCTTCCCTGTGCAATCGAGGAAGATGGAATTTATTGGGTCCATTCATCGCCTTTTGAACCCGAACAATGGCATTACGTAAATTCCAGGAAGGATGGGGAAAATAATTTCGATCATTTTTCGACCCGGTTGTGTTTTCTCGGGCATTCCCACCGGCCTGTGATCATCGAAATGAGATCTGATGGGGTGATAAAGGATTATTTCATTTCGTCATTGAACCTTCAGCCGGACTGCCGCTATATCATCAATGTCGGTAGCCTCGGACAGCCACGCGACGGTAACCCGAAACCCGCATTTGTGGTCTACGATTCTGAAGCGGCAACCCTGGAATTGCAAAGGTATGGGTACGATTTTAAAGCCACGCAAAAGAAAATCCTCGCTAGCGGCCTTCCACTTCCCCTGGCTGATCGTCTACGTTTGGGGAGGTAAGTTGTTGATTTCCTGTTCCCTGGATATTGACGCTTATTTTAAAAAGTGATATAGTTTGAAACCATAATAGAACGATCAGGTTATGAAAGCCTGTCAGCGCAATTTTTCCAAAGTTTTAGTTATTACTATCTGCAACGTGTCATTTTTCCTTTCAGCATAAGCGAATTCCTTTGATGTTTTTTTTAACTGCTAGAAAAATCGCATCCTGTTTTTTAATTGCCGCCTTTTTAATTCTTGGAAATTTTCAAGAGGCTGAGGCCAGGGACTCCCGTACCAGTTCGTCCGGGGCTCTTTATCAAAAAGCGCAACGCAGTTATTACCTGCTGAAAAGTTCCAAAAAAAACCGGGCCTACCGGCACCAATGGGTGGCTTGTATTAAAAAGTTTATTTCTGTTTACGAAAAATATCCTTCCAGTCCTCAAGCCTACAATGCACTTTATACAGCGGGTCGCCTCTACCAGCAATTGTACGATGTGGCCAGAAATGGCAAGGACCGGGATCGGGCAAGCCACTATTATTACAAGGTGATCTCTGAGTTCAAGGGGGGGCGGTTGACCGACGATGCTCTATTGCATCTAGGGAAAATCCATCTCGACAAGAAAAAATATCCGGCGGCATTGTCCGCGTTTGAAGAAATTCTGCAAAAATATCCGCACGGAGATCAGGCGGCCAAAGCACAAAAATTAAAGCGTTCGACGGCCTTCCACGTGCCAACGCAGAGAGCGGCAAAAGTTAAAGCGGCGCCAGGGCAAGTGGCAACGCCTGTCCTCATCAAGAAAGTCGAGTACAGCAGAAAACCAGATGGAACAAGAATTGCGGTCCATATTGACGGCCCAACAAAAATATCACAGAATCGGTTGAGTGACCCCGAGCGCGTCTATTTCAACTTCTTCAATGCCAGGCTGGACAGCAGTATCGAGCAAGATACACAGATAGGGGGCGAGGTTCTCACACGCTTGCGTGCCAGCCAATTCGACGAAACCACCAGCCGGCTGGTTTTGGATATTCCTGCGAACAAGGGCATTGAAATTGCCATGTCCCAGGAAGGCTCCAAGGTTGTGATCGACTTGTTGGCTCCGGGTAAACGATCCATCATGGCCGAAAAATCCAAACCCGTTCCTCAACCCAAGGCTCTGCTAAAGGTGGCGGCCAAACCAAAGCCGGTTGCAACGCCGAAACCTGTTCCCGTTGTGGCTGTCAAGCCCAAGGCCGTTACGGCGCTCAAGGCCGTGCCTGTTGCCGTGGCTCCAAGGCCCAAAACCGTGTCCAGGCGTCAGGCTCCCCTTATTATCGTTGATCCGGGGCATGGCGGCAAGGACGATGGCGCAACCAGCCCGAATGGTCTGCTTGAAAAAGAATTGAACCTGGACATTTCCAAGCGGTTGAAAAAAATTCTGGAAACCCGCTACGGCTACCAGGTTGTTATGACGCGGCATGATGATACCTTTATTCCTTTGGAAGAAAGAGGAGAGATTGCCAACGAGAGAAATGCGGATTTGTTTGTTTCTATACACGTCAATGCCGCGAAGCGTCGTTCCGCGCATGGAATTGAGACCTATTACCTGGGCGTTGCCAATAGTGCGCAAGCTCAGGAAACAGCCGCCCGTGAAAATGGCGAGTTGGTCCATTCGGTCAAGGACGACCAGGTTCAGCAAATTCTGGCGAGCATGATCAGCACGACAAAAATTAACGCTTCCGCCGTATTGGCGAGCCACGTTCAGGAGCGGCTCCACAGTGCGGTGAAGAAGAAATACTCTGGAGTGAAAGACCTTGGCGTCAAGGAGGGACCCTTCTTTGTTCTCCACGACACGAACATGCCGAGTATTCTTGTGGAAGTGGGGTTCATAACCTACTCCCGCGAGGAAAAAAGGTTGAGGCGATCGGATTATCTGGAGCGGTTGGCCTCTGCCATTGCCCAAGGGGTTCATGAATTTAACAGGGACAGAGGACCCACTATTTAACGAGGTTCATCATCATGTCTGTTCCTGTGGTTGTTATCATTGGCCGCGCCAATGTAGGAAAATCCACTCTCTATAATAAACTCACCGAAAAAAGAACTTCCATCGTCAAT
>JAJFIL010000006.1 GCA_021774965.1 Alphaproteobacteria bacterium | reverse complement strand
GTCTGGGTAATGTCATTATGGGCTACGACGCAGGCGTGGAAATGACAGAGGGTCTGAGCAACGTAGCAATAGGCCTTGAAGCAGGCCAGAATATTTCAACCGGCGATAATAACGTGACGATGGGTAAAAAAGCGGGTAATCAGCTAACGACCGGTAACAGCAATGTCTTTATTGGTGCACAGACCGGAGAACAAGTGGTTGGCACAGACTTCAGCACCTTTGTCGGTTATCAGGCCGGTCTGCTGGTTTCGTCTGGGACAGGCAATACTGCCCTCGGTGGAGAGACATTGACTGCCGTCACCACAGCAGGAAACAATACAGCAATTGGTCGCAATGCTTTGAAAATAGCGACGGGTGCTAACAATACCGCGCTTGGTGCCGATGCCGGTGCCTTAATTGTCGCCGGTACGGACAATATCGTTATTGGAAATGGAGTAGATACCAGCGCACCGGGGGCTTCCAACGAACTCAACATCGGCAACACCATATACGGCGACTTAACCGGCAAGCGCATCGGGATTGGTGCAGCTCCTGCGGCGGGTGTGGAGCTGGATGTGACTGGGGACGTTCAAATCACCGGGCATTACCGCGATATTTCAGACCGTCGTTTGAAGAAAGATATTGTGCCGCTTGAGAGCGAAGATGTTGTGGGCAAGCTTTCACAAATCGGCACCTACAGCTTCCGCATGATTGACGACCCTGAAGGTGATCTTGAATTTGGTGTGATGGCGCAGGAAGTGGAAGAAATCTTCCCGCATCTTGTCCATACGGCAACTGATGAAATGGGGACGAAGTCTGTTTCTTATAACGGCTTTATCGCGCCGCTGATCGAGGCTTCGAAAATGCTTAAAGCCGAGAACGAAGAATTACGCGCCGAAGTGACGGCGATGAAGACAGAGCGGGAAGACATCTTCGCTGCCTTGACAGAATTGAAAGACAGCAATGCGAAATTGGCGCAGGATGTTAACGGCATGAAAGCGCACACAGGTTACGGCATTGATAAAGCCTCCATGGGCTTGTTGCTGGCAGTGATGGGTACGGTTCTGGGCGGTTCTGTGATATTCTTTGTGATGGGTGGGCTTCGTCGCCGCCGTCAGGAAGGTGAGTCATGATGACAGTCAGTATCGGACATTTTGTGTTTGTTTTTGCGATCGTTCTGACGCTCACCCTTATGTCGGGCAGGGCTTATGCCGTCTGTGCCAACCCTGCGGGCGTAGCAGGTGAAGTCATGTACAATAGCAGCAATCATGTCCTGCAATATTGCGACAACACGAACTGGATCTCCATGGCCATGACCAGGACGGGTGCGGAACCGGTGGTGGCTTTCGAAGATTTTGAAGGCGGCGCAAGCGGCTGGAGCGATAATTCGACAGACAGCACAGAAGCTGCAAATTTCACAGAATTTCTGGGTCGTTTCGGAGACAGTAACGGAGCGCAGGACGTCTCTAAAACCTATACGCTTTCCGGCGACCAGACTAAGGTTATCATTGAGTTTGATTTTTACCAGATTGATTCCTGGGATGCCGAGCCCTTTAAAGTTTTTATCAATGATGTTGAGGAATTGTCTCATAACTATGCCGATGGCGGCGATACGCCGTCTCCGGGCGGCGGCGACCTGATTAACGCGGCGACTGGCACATACACGGCTTCAAGTAACTCCGGGAACGGCGTTCATCTAGGGTTTGACTCTTCTACCTCCAATTTTCATGATGGCATCCATCATTATACGATCACCGTGAATACCAGTGCGACCTCGATCAAGCTGGGCTTCGGCATCGACACCGATGAAAGTCTGGCAAACGAGTCCTACGGCATCGACAATGTGGCAATCGGCGGCACAGGAGACATCACAACAGGGCTAGTTTCGCACTGGAAAATGGATGAGACATCCGGCAATGCAGTGGATTCTGTAAGCGGCCATACGGCGACATTGGCTAATGGTGCGGCGTGGACGGCCTCCGGTAAAATAAACGGCGCTCTTGATCTTGACGGCACTGATGATTATGCGGAAACAGCCAGCCATGCCGATTACAGCCTGATAAGCAAGTCAATTTCCGCATGGGTTTATATCCCAACCTCAGTTCCGGCAGGCTATATGACTATTTTAGAACATAACCGTGGCGGCAATAATATGTATGGGATGTGGAAGCATACAACTGGTCCTTTTTCGTTCCAGTGGGCAAGTTGGGGCGGTACCCCTTCAATAAACGGCACAACTACTTCTGTTGCGGATACATGGTACCACGTTGTCGGAACGTTTGATAATGCAACAGCCGACGGTAAAATATATATAAATGGTGTGGCGGATAATCAAACTGAAACCAACGGAAAGATACCCACAGCGGTATTGGACGACATCAGGATCGGACGAACAAATGACGACATAGAACCATGGAAGGGCCGTTTTGACGATGTAAGAATTTACAACCGGGCGTTAACGGCCAAGGATGTCGCAACGTTGTACGATTTTGAAGGCTGCACCAACCCAACTGCGCCGGAAGGTGAAATATTTTACAATTCTACGTCCCATGTATCGCAATATTGCAATGATAAAGGCTGGATACCGATGGGGCCTGTGCCGGGAACCGGCGGGGCGGGGTGTTCAAATCCGGCGGGCGTAGAAGGCGAAATGATGTATAATACGACGAGTTCTGTGGCGCAATATTGCGATGGCACAAACTGGCGGGGTATTGGCAAATGAATATAAACAGGATGCAAAAAAAGAGAGACTTTTCTGTGATGTTCTTCGCAAGGAGCGGGCTGCGCCGCTGCTGTTGGGAGGACAAAGGATGATGACAGTAGGCGTTGGACATTTCATTGCTGTTTTCCTGACCGTTGTTCTTTTGACGGTGATGTCGGGCAAGGCGTGGGCTGTTTGTGCCAACCCTGCAGGTGCGGCAGGTGAGGTTGTTTACAATAGCAGCAGCCATGTCGCGCAATATTGCGACAATGCCAATAACTGGATCGCGATGGCGGGAAGCCCAGCGGGCGAAGACGTTACAACGGGGCTGGTCGGGTATTGGAGATTGGATGAAACGACGGGGACAGATGTAGCTGATTCCACCGGGACGGAAAAGAACGGGACCTGGGAGCCGGATGCAAATGTTGTAACCGCGGCGAGTAGCAAAGTTGACGGCGCTTTGGAATTTGATGGCTCCACCAGTCGTGTTCAGGTTCCGGATCATGCCGACCTTGATATTACCGGCGACATCACATTGGCCGCATGGGTTTATCTGGATAATACTACCGGGCACAAGGAGATTATTAATAAGAAATGGGATGCTACTGATACTGGATACAGGTTAAAGCTGGTCACGGATGTATTGTCATTTCATTTCGGTGACGGTACTGCCACATATGACTTCGGTGATTTAAGTACCGATATTGTCGCAGGGCAATGGCACCATGTTGCAGCAACCTATGACGGAACGAATGCGGTTCTTTATGTGGATGGGAGCATTGATTATACATCCGCGCGCACAAAGACGATTGCAGCCAATAACGAAGATTTAAGGATAGGGACTTATGTCGCCGAAAACAACTATTGGATGGATGGAAGAATAGATGAAGCGCGTGTCTACAACCGCGCTTTAACGGCGGCGGAGATCAATGCCCTGCCGGGGGTGACGGCTCCGGACATCTCAACGGGGCTTGTCTCACACTGGAGAATGGATGAAACATCGGGCGATGCTCTAGATTCTGTTAGTGGCCATACGGCGACCTTGGCCGCCCCAACGAGCACTCCGACATGGAATGCCTCCGGTAAAATAGGCGGCGCCCTGGATTTTGATAACACAGATGATTATGCCGAAACGGCCGCCCACGCGGATTACAGCCTGTTAGATATGACGCTCGCTGCATGGGTCTATATCCCGACCTCACTTCCGGCAGGACACGCTGCTATTTTAGAACATAATCGCGCCGGAAATAATATGTACAACCTTGCAAAGAGACAATCCGGAGATGGTCACGTTTTCAATTTTCAGTGGGCCGCTTGGGGTGGCAACCATTCTTTATGGAGCTCAACTGCCGCAACAACCGACACATGGATTCATGTAGCAGGAACCTTTGATTATGCATCGGCTGACGCCAAAATTTATATAAACGGTGTGCTGGAAGATGAAAATCTGTCCGGAAAACTGCCTATAGCAACATTGGACGACATCAGGATCGGAAGAACGAATGACAACATAGAGCCGTGGAAAGGCCGTATCGATGACGTTCGTATCTACAACCGCGCACTGACTGGCGGAGAAATAGCGACGTTGCATGGTTTCGCCGGCTGTGCCAACCCGACTGCGCCGGAAGGCGAAATAATTTACAACTCTGCGTCCCGTGTGATGCAATATTGCGACAATACCGGATGGATGCCGATGGGGCCTGTGCAATCTCCCCCAACCGGTTGCCCGACGATTGGCAAT
>JAJFIL010000050.1 GCA_021774965.1 Alphaproteobacteria bacterium | reverse complement strand
AACTGTACTCTTTGGAGATTGCCTTGAACATCCTTGCTAAGTACAACCAGCTTGGATGCACCCCCGGTGCATGAACGAAACCCAACCTTCTCGCATTGGCCTCATTGCCGGTGCGGGTGAGATCCCCATCTATTTTGCGCGTAAGGCATCCAGTAATGGCGTCCGTCTCGTCTCCATTGGGTTTACCGATGAAATCCAGTCCCAACTGGCCCCCTTTGCCGAGACGTCCTATTCCATAGGCGTCGGCAAAACCTCAAAGATATTCAACACCCTGAAAGAAGAAAACATCCAGGAAGTCATGATCCTCGGAAAAGTGGACAAGAGCGTTATTTTTCGTCTCCAGATGTTTGACATGCGGACGCTTAAATTCCTGAAAAACCTGAAGAACAAGGAAGACAAAACTCTCATGCTGGGGGTGATCGAAGAAATAGAGAAAGAAGGCTTTCGGGTTTTGGATCAACGCAAGTTCTTGCGGGAAATTTTTCCTCCTCAAGGAGTCTTATCCCGGCGCCAACCTTCCAAAAGCGAAATGGAAGATATCGAATTTGGGTTGCCGATTGCAAAAAAACTGGCGGATATGGAAATCGGTCAAACCCTGATCGTTGGCAATCAAACCGTCATCGCTGTGGAAGCGATTGAAGGCACGGATCGCGCCATTGAGAGGGGGTGCGCCCTGGCCAAGGGAAACGCCGTGGTCGTCAAGGTCAGTCGCACCGATCAGGATTACCGTTTCGACAGTCCGGGGGTGGGGCCAAAAACCATAGAGGGACTCATCAAGGGTGGCGCCAGGGTGCTGGCGCTGGAGGCGGAACGCGTGATGATGGTCGATCAGAAAAGAGTTGTGGCAATGGCCGATGAGGCCGGATTGTCGGTGATTTGTGTGTGATGTCTGGCGCTTGCGAGGGATATGTTCCGAAAATGTACTTAAATAAGAAATATTGAATGTCCCAAAATTCATTGCGTATCCTCATAGTCGCAGGCGAAGCCTCAGGAGACCTGCATGGAAGTCACCTGGTGGAAGCCATGCAGTCGATTCATCCCGATGGCCGGTTTTTTGGCGTTGGGGGAAAGAAGATGCGCACCGAGGGCGTGGAAACCTTCTTCGATATCGAAAGAATGGGGGCGATCGGAGCCATAGAAGTTTTAGGAGAATTGCCGTTTTATATAAAAATTTACCGTACGCTGGCCGCTGAAATAGCGTCGGGGAAATATGACGCCGCCATCCTCATCGATTATCCCACCTTGAATCTCAGGCTGGCAAAATTGTGCAAACGGGCGCAGGTTCCGGTATTTTATTTTATCAGTCCGCAAATCTGGGCCTGGCGCAAAGGCCGGATCAAACAAATTCGTGAGACGGTCAACCGAATGTTTGTGGTGCTGCCATTTGAAGAGCGTATGTATCTGGAAGCGGGAGTGGATGCTGAGTTTTTAGGTCATCCCTTTGCTGACAAGGTGCATCCTTCCATGGACAAAGAAGCCGCTTGTGCGGAATTTCAATTGAACCCCCTCCAGAAAATCATTGGCTTGCTTCCGGGCAGCCGAAAAATTGAAATCCAATCCCTGCTGGATGTCATGCTGGAGGCGGCGGAAAAAATTCAAAAGGAATTGGGAGACTGTCAGTTTGTCCTTCCCATTGCGGACTCCATTGACCCTGAAATTATCAAGGAGAAGTTAAAAGGGAACCCTCTGAACATTCGTCTCGTGACGGGCAAAACCTATGACGTCATGCATTGTTGCGACTTTCTCATCATCGCCTCCGGCTCCGCCACTCTGGAAGCGGGGATATTAGGATGTCCCATGGTGATCATTTACAAACTCAACCCCATCACTTATTTTTTGGCCAGAATCCTCATCGATACGGAGATGATCGGGTTGGTCAATATTGTTGCCGGGGAAAAGGTGGTCCCGGAATTGATACAAGGGCAGGCGACCGCCGACAACATCAAGCGGGAGGCGGTAGCGCTTTTTAAAAACCCTGAACGGATGGAAGCTGTGAGCGCGCGTCTGCTAAAAATTCGTGAATCGCTCGGCAAGCCGGGGGTGATGAGCCGCGTGGCCCAGAGTATTTGCCGATATCTCGACGAGCCTTCAGGACATGAAAAAATTTCTCAATAACTATTTGCTTCCCTACCTGTTATTTGCAGTTTTCCGTATTTGGTGTTTCACCCTGCGGTTGCGCAACAAAAACCCTGAGGCGGAAAAGGCGCTTCGGGAGCTTCCCGGACGGTTTATCATTACCATGTGGCACGGACGTATTTTCTACCTTTTTTATCATTGCCGCAAACTACGCGATTTACACCTATTGATCAGCCCCAGCCAGGATGGGGACATTTTAGCCCGTCTCGCTCATTTGATGGGGTATTCAGTCATCCGCGGGTCTTCCTTTAAAAAGGCGGTTCCGTCCGCCCGGTCTCTGATCAAGGTATTGAGGCGGGAAGGCAGGATCGCCATCATCGCCGACGGGTCGCGTGGCCCGCGTTGCAAGGTGCAGTCGGGGATTTTACAAATCGCCGGGATCACTGAAACCCCGGTGATTCCCCTGGCTTTTTCGGCCCGGCACAAACTCGTTTTCAATAGTTGGGATCGATTTGTCCTGCCCCTGCCTTTCACCCGCTGTACCGTGAATGTCGGCGACCCCGTGCACCTCACCCGCCAAAACGATGAACATTCGCTTCAGGAAAAACAGCTGGAACTGGAAAACGGCTTGAACCAGTTGACGTTAGAGTGTGAGTCGTTGACCTGAGAAAAGCCTTATTTTGCATCATTTTTTTGATTGACTGGCTAAAAACCGGGCAATTCTAGCAATTGAAATTGCCCCGTCAATGGGGTATAGTTTCAATTATTTTTAAACCCTTTGGAAACTAGTCGCTTACAAGCTGTCCTCCCTGATTCTGGGGTCTGCATCTATTGGCATGATAATTGAATGCCAGTCAATTATGGTTGCCTGTGGGCCGGATCTTGTTACGGGCTATCAAGTCAGGCGATAGAAAAACTTTCTGAGCAATTCAGCGTGTTCTGAATCCAGGGGAGTGTTGAACGTGTTCAAAAGGGTGCGGGAATTGTCTCGCCCAGGCCGGGTATTTGG
>JAJFIL010000049.1 GCA_021774965.1 Alphaproteobacteria bacterium | reverse complement strand
CGGGTTTGCCGGTGACGCGGCAGAGGTGGACAAACAATTCCGTTTGCAATGGAAAGCGATGGGTGGCATCGAATCGCTCGGTCGGCAAAGCGGGGTGACCATAGAAAAGCAGTTCTGGAGGGGGCTGGTTTTCAGCGTATTTGAACATTTTGGCGGGTTGAATGATTTTGAAAATTATTTTGAGCAGATTTATGACGTGTTCAGAAAAAAAGACTGCTGGCGGGTTTACGAAGATGTTTTGGAGTCAGGCATTTTGGAAAAGTTGAAACGCCGGGGGGCGGTATTGGGAGTTATATCAAACTGGGATTCGCGCCTGCAAGATACTCTGGATGCGATCGGGCTGGCCCGGCATTTTGACTTTATCCTGGCGTCTACGGTGGTGGGTTCGGCCAAGCCGGATCAAAAAATATTCGCTGAGGCGTTGAGGCTGAGTGGGGTTGGTTGTGAAGACGCCTGCCACATTGGCGATGAACCATTGACTGATATCAAGGGGGCCAGGCTCGCGGGCGTGGATGCCATCCTCATCGACCGCACCGGTCGGCATGCGGATTTTTCGGCTCCAAAAGTGCGTTCTTTTCTGGAGATGGTTTGACCGGGTTTGCGGTTATGGTTTGTAACCGATGACTCCGTCCAGTTTGGCTTTTGAGAAGGTGGCTTTATCGGTTTTAGCCTGGGTCAGGTCGGCGTTGCTCAGGTCGGCTCCAAAAAACGAAGCGGCTTCAAGGTTAGCTCCCTGCAGATTGGCACCCGCAAGATTGGCGAAAGCGAAACTTGCCTCTGTGAGGTTTGCCCTGAAGAATTTTGCCGAGGTTAAGGTTGCCCGGCTCAATGAGGCATTGAGCAAGTTTGCCTTGCTGAAGTCGGCTTTTTCCAGTTTGGCCTCGTTAAAATTAGCGCTGTTTAAATCGGCCTCCCTGAAACTGGACCCGGAGAGATAGGCATTTTCAAATTTGGTTTTTACGAGAGCGGTTTTATTGAAGTTAGTTTTTACACAGGTCACGCTACTGAAGTCCAGCCCGGAAAGATCAAGACCGGATAAATCGATGTCCAGTAAATGCGGTCGGGTTTCTTCCTTCAGCATTGCTTTTAATTTGGCCAGAGAAATATTCGCCATGAATTGCCTTTCGTGTTTGCGGTCTTATGCCAAAGGTCTTCATTCAGACGCCAATATAACCTTTAAGTAAAATTTTGACAATTTCTATAAATTTTAGAGCACCTCTAGAATTTAGTTTTTACAGAAAATAGAATAGTGTGCAAAAGTTTCTTAAATCAGTGGCACGGGCTTTCCAGCCCGTGCGGACAGGCTGGAAAGCCTGTCCTGCTAAAACAAAAGACGCTTCTTTGGGGGATCTTTCCTTGTCCCGGTCCGGTTTTGCCAAAGCTCAAACGCGAGATAAATATAAAACGGGGTGTATTCCAGCCAGGGAATCCACCGGGAATATTGCGGAATGTCCTGATAGTCGAAGTAAAAATCGAGGTAGTAGAGTCCTGCCAGTCCAGTCAGGAGAATCCAGGACCGCCACGGAAACAAACACATGAAAGGCACGACCCAGGAGAGGTACCAGGGGTTTTGTACAGGACTGAGCAGAAATACCAGGCTCATGAGAACAAAAATATCGCGCAGTAGCTCTTCCTCAGATTTTTGCAAAACCCCCTTTCTGACCAGCAGGTAAATAACGGCGCCGATGAGAATCGCGACAACAGTGAGTTTGCTTAAAAACGTCGGCAGATCGTTGGAAAAAATAGTTTGCTCCACGCGGCTCATTCCCAGGATTTCTGCGAAGAAATAAACCAGCAGAGAAAACAGGCTGTCGTTGCTTTGCCAGTAGGTGGAAAACGTTTTCAGCCCTTCAAAGGTTTTGAGACCCGAGTCGATGAAGGGCAGGTAACATAAGATCACCAGCCCGCCAAATAGAAGGAGCAGGAACAGGGGCGCTTTCCAAATGGGAGCGTTGTTCTGTTTGCTGGCGATTGCCGCCTGTTGCAGGAACAGGGGCAGGAGGATGAGGGGGTACAGTTTGACCAGAAAGCTGAACGCCAGTAATGAATGCGCCAACAGATGACGGTGAACGATCAAAAAATAAATAGCCGCGCACAAAAAAGCGACCCCCAGCACATCCAGGTGCGTGGAGTTGAACGTTTCCTTGATGATGAGCGGGCACCAGAAATAAATCAGGCAAAGGTTGCGGTTCTTACCCAGAGCCGCAAGGACTTTGATGATGAAAAAAAGCGCGATCAAGTCAAAAAGCAGAAAGGTCAAGCGCATGGCCAGAATGCTATCCGGCTGAAGGCTGGCGGTGGCGCGGAAAATGAACTGCGCCATGGGAGGGTAGATCGTGGGAACGTCTGGATGGTTGACCCGCTCCAGAGTTTTCAAGGCGTTTTCAGTTTGCCATTTCAGGCCATTTAAAAGGTCAAGTTCTTTTTGGCTTTCCGGGCTGTATCGCTTCTCGAAGTTTTCAGGGTCCTGAATTTTAAACGATAAATAGTCACTGGTCTCTTCCGGCGCGTATTTATAGGGGTTGACGCCGTTGGCAAATACTTTGCCGTCCCACAGGTAGCGGTACACGTCATCTTCCTGAATCTGATTGGCAGGCAGGATGACTGCCCGAAACAAAAGTCCCAGTACGATAATGAGCCAAAGAGCGGATGGAGATTCTTTTTTCTGGATCACCCCCTTGCAGGCAAACGCGTAAAGCCCGAACAGAGCAAAGTAAATTGCCAGGTAGGTGAGAATGGGCCGGTCCGCATAGCCTCCGCCCCAGTTGAACTGCTTAGAAAGCACCGTCAGGCAGACATACAAGACCAGACTGGGTATTCCAAAAGCAAGTAACAGGCGGTGAGAACGCATAGATTTTGATGTGGCTTGCTGATATGAAAATCTGTGAGGAACGGAGTGTTGGAAATGGGGTGGCGGTTTTGCGAAGATTGCCAGGTTCAGGCGAACCGATTGCTACGGACTCTTTGCCAGGGAATTTTGATCGTCCCGTTTTTCCAGTTCCTGTAATTCCAATTCGCTCAACAAACTGTAAATTTCCGCCAGACTCCGGTGGACGTTGGGATCGGTATCGGCAATGGCGATTGCGGACCAATAGCGTTGAATGGCGTTTTGATAAAGATGTTCGGATTTATACAGATTGCCCAGCCAGATAAAAATATCGACCCGCTCCGGTTGCAGGACGGAAATCCGTTCCAGCAGGTTGACGGCCTCAAGCGGCTGGCTTTGTTTTTCATGCTGGATGGCCAGGGCTTCCAGATAACCCGGTGTTTCCGGGTTCAATTCGACGGCTTTTTTTAATCCTTGCAGGCAAAGGCCGGTTTTTTCCTGCTGGCAATGGAGCCGGCCCAGGCGGTAGTGCGTGAGAGCGTGCTGGTCGTCGATCGACAAGGCTTCCTGATATTTTTTTTCAGCAAGCTCCAGC
>JAJFIL010000048.1 GCA_021774965.1 Alphaproteobacteria bacterium | reverse complement strand
GCCCTTCGAGCACTTTGTTGACCCGTTCCACCTCAAGGCCCTGCTCGCGCAGGAACCGCGCGGTGCCGCCGGTCGCGATAATGCCAAAGCCTAATTCCACAAGCTCCCGCACCGCAGAGACGATCAGCGTCTTGTCCCGTTCCTTGACCGAGACAAAGGCCGTTCCCGCCTTGGGCACCTTGGTGCCGCCGGCCAGCTGGCTTTTCGCAAAGGCGCGGCCGAATTTCGTATCCAGTCCCATGATCTCACCGGTGGAGCGCATCTCAGGCCCCAGCACCGTGTCCACGCCGGGGAACCGCCGGAAGGGAAAGACGCTTTCCTTGACGGCGATGTGCTCGATCTTGCGCGGGGTGAGATCAAATTCCGTGAGCTTTGCCCCCGCCATGATGCGCGCGGCCATATTTGCGACTGGCAGACCAATGGCCTTGGCCACAAACGGCACGGTGCGCGAGGCACGCGGATTGACCTCCAGCACAAAGATATCTTCCAGCTGGATGGCGAATTGAACATTCATCAGCCCAACCACGCCAAGGGCCATGGCCATGGCTTTGGTCTGCCGCTTCAGCTCATCAATGATGGCAGGGGAGAGCGAGTGGGGAGGAAGCGAACAGGCGCTATCGCCGGAATGAACCCCGGCCTCTTCGATGTGTTCCATGATCCCGGCGACGAACACATCATCCCCATCGCATAACGCATCCACATCGACCTCAATGGCATCGCGCAAATATTGATCCAGCAGGACCGGGCCTTCTTCGGCCCAATTGAATTCTGACGATGCCACGTAAGAGTTTGCCAGATGCGCCTCGTCATGGACAATGGCCATACCGCGCCCACCCAAAACGTTAGACGGCCGCACCACCACGGGAAAGCCCACTTCCTCCGCGCGGGTCAGCAGCTCGTCTCGGCTATCCGCAATGGAGTTCTTGGGCTGGCGCAGGTCCAGTTTATGCAGCAGGTCCTGAAAACGGTGACGGTCTTCGGCCAGGTCAATGGTGTCGAACGGCGTGCCCAGAATAGGGATATCGTGAGCTTCCAGCGCCTTTGCCAGTTTCAGGGGTGTCTGCCCACCAAACTGCACAATCACGCCCAGCAGTTCGCCCTTGCTTTGTTCCGTGGCGATCAGCTCCAACACATCTTCTGCACACAGAGGTTCAAAATAGAGCCTGTCCGAAGTATCATAATCCGTAGAGACGGTCTCGGGATTACAATTGACCATGATGCTTTCAATGCCAGCGTCCTCCAGGGCGAAGGCGGCATGGCAACAGCAATAATCGAACTCGATGCCTTGGCCGATGCGGTTGGGGCCGCCGCCCAGGATGATGACTTTTTTGCGGTCAGTCGGATTGCTTTCGCATTCCGGTGCGGAGAAGGAAGGGGATTCATAGGTGGAATACATATAGGGCGTCTTGGCCTCGAACTCGGCAGCACAGGTGTCCACGCGCTTGAAGACCGGACGCACATTCAGGGCATGCCGCGCTGTTGCCACTTCGCGCGGAGTTTTGCCTGTTAAGTGCGCCAGACGCGCATCAGAAAACCCATCGGCTTTCAGTGCGCGCATGCTGGCTTCATCCACCGGCAGACCGTTCACGCTTATATCAGCCTCGGTATCGACGATTTCCTTGATCTGTTCCAGATACCACATGTCCACGCGGCAGGCCTGGTGGATGGCCTCCAGGCTCATGCCATGGCGCATGGCTTGCGCGATATACAAGATGCGCTTGGGCGTGGGTTGGGCCAGCGCCGCGCGCAACGCATTAGTGTCATCCCCGATCCCCATGCGGTCGATCTCAATCTCATTGAACCCATCAAGGCCGGTTTCCAATGAACGAAGCGCTTTTTGAAAGCTTTCTTTAAATGTGCGCCCGATGGACATGGCCTCGCCCACGGATTTCATCGCCGTGGTCAACGTGGGTTCCGCGCCGGGGAATTTCTCGAACGCAAAGCGCGGGATTTTCGTGACCACATAATCGATGGTGGGCTCAAAGCTGGCCGGCGTTGCGCCCGTGATATCATTGTCCAACTCATCCAGCGTGTAGCCCACGGCGAGTTTTGCCGCGATCTTGGCAATAGGAAAGCCCGTCGCTTTGGAGGCAAGGGCGGATGAACGCGACACGCGCGGGTTCATCTCGATCACCACAAGCTTGCCATCTTCCGGGTTCACCGCGAACTGCACGTTTGATCCGCCGGTCTCCACCCCAATCTCGCGCAACACCGCGATGGAGGCATCCCGCATGATTTGATATTCTTTGTCCGTCAGGGTCAGTGCCGGGGCAACGGTAATGCTGTCGCCTGTGTGCACGCCCATGGGATCGATGTTCTCGATAGAACAGATGATGATGGCGTTGTCGGCCTTGTCGCGCACCACCTCCATCTCATATTCTTTCCAGCCCAGCACGGATTCCTCGATCAGAACTTCCGTAGTGGGGGAGGCCTCAAGGCCGGAGCTGACGATCTCATAGTATTCTTCAACATTATAGGCGATGCCCCCGCCGGTACCGCCAAGGGTGAAACTCGGCCGAATAATGGCGGGCAGGCCGACGGCGTCAAACGCCTCCTCGGCCTCTTCAAGATTATGCGCCAGTTTGGATTTCGGCGTGGTGAGATTGAGCCGCGCCATGGCCTGGCGGAAGAGATTGCGATCTTCTGCCATATCAATGGCTTTGCGATCCGCGCCGATCATCTCGACTTCATATTCCTCAAGCACGCCCGCGCTTGCCAGATCCAGCGCGCAATTCAGCGCCGTTTGCCCGCCCATGGTGGGCAGCAGCGCATCGGGGCGCTCCTTCTCGATGATCTTGGTCACAAACTCCGGCGTGATGGGCTCGATGTAGGTGGCGTCGGCCACGCCCGGGTCCGTCATGATGGTGGCAGGGTTGGAGTTCACCAGAATAACCCGATAGCCCTCTTCTCGCAGGGCTTTGCAGGCTTGGACGCCGGAATAATCAAACTCGCACGCCTGGCCAATAACAATGGGCCCTGCGCCGATGATCAGTATGCTGTCTATGTCAGTTCTTTTGGGCATTAGGCGGTGGCCTCAATTGCTGTTTTTACATCCGCAAGGAATGCGGCTGAGTCATCAAAGTTTTTTGTGCCTTGAAAGAGGCTCATGACCCAGCTACCCAGCATCAATCCAATACTGTATGGGTTGGTCAATCGGCTTGCGGCGGTCACTTCAAACAAGACACCGTTTTGTTTGGGAAAAATTGCATAAGTCGTATCGGTGTGAAAACCATGTATTTGACTGTCAAATGAGTAAGACACAGGAGGATTAAAATCGGTCATTTCACAGTCGAATGTGACTTTGTTGCTTCCAATTTGCATGTCAGTTTGCCATTTTGACCCAACTCCAATTGGACTGGTTGAGGTCAACTCCACGCGGTCTACTTTTGTCAATGCCTGTTGCATCGCATCAAAGTCTGTCAAAAACTCAAAGACCCTTTCTTGCGAAGCCTCTATGTGTATTTCGATGGTTTTTCTAAGCCATTTGTCGAACATGCCCATCATACGCACTCTTTGATCGCGTTGCTCTTACCTCCCCCTTGAGGGGGGAGGTCGACGCGTGTTCGCGTCGGGTGTGGGTGGGAGATGAAATCCATTTGTCGCGCCTTCCCCTCACCCGGCGCTTCGCGCCACCCTCTCCCCGAGGAGAGGGGTAAAAGGCGAGCACCCAGGGCTCCCTCTCCCTTTGGGAGAGGGTCGGGGTGAGGGGTGGATGTTGCGGCAAACCCCATCACATCCGCCCCCTAATCGCATCCACAAACCGCTCAAACAGATAGTGGCTGTCGTGAGGGCCGGGGCTGGCTTCGGGGTGGTATTGCACGGAGAAGACATCGCGGCCCTCAACGCGGAGCCCACAGTTGCTGCCGTCGAACAAGGACACATGACTTTCAACAACACCGCTCGGCAACGTATCCCCATCCACGCAGAAGCCGTGGTTCATGGAGGTGATTTCCACCCTACCGGTGCTTAAGTCTTTTACCGGATGGTTCGCGCCGCGGTGGCCCTGGTGCATCTTTTTAGTCTTTGCGCCCAGCGCCAGCGCCAGCATCTGATGGCCGAGGCAAATGCCGAACACAGGAATGTCCGTACCAAGAATAGTCTTGATGGTGGGCACGGCGTATTCACCCGTGGCTGCGGGGTCTCCGGGGCCGTTGGAAAGAAACACCCCGTC
>JAJFIL010000047.1 GCA_021774965.1 Alphaproteobacteria bacterium | reverse complement strand
GCCTCAGCAATGAACTTGGTGTGCGGGGTCACGGAACCGGGCTTGACCAGAACCTGGCCGCGCTCGATGCCTTCGCGCTCGATACCGCGCAGCAAGCAACCAACGTTGTCGCCTGCTTCACCGCGATCAAGCAGCTTGCGGAACATTTCAACACCGGTCACCGTGGTCTTCGTGGTGTCCTTGATGCCGACGATTTCGATTTCTTCGCCAACATTCACAACACCGCGCTCGATGCGGCCCGTGACAACCGTGCCCCGACCAGAGATCGAGAACACGTCTTCAATTGGCATCAGGAATGGCTGATCAATTGGGCGCTCCGGCTGAGGAATGTATTCGTCAACAGCCTTCATCAATTCCTTGATGGAGTTCTCGCCAATCTCTGGATTGTTGCCTTCCATGGCAGCCAATGCTGAGCCCTTGACGATGGGGATATCGTCGCCTGGGAATTCATACGAGCTCAGGAGCTCACGAACTTCCATTTCGACGAGCTCCAACAGCTCTTCGTCGTCAACCTGATCGACCTTGTTCATGTACACAACGAGCGCTGGCACACCAACCTGACGGGCAAGCAGAATGTGCTCGCGGGTCTGAGGCATGGGGCCGTCTGCTGCGTTCACCACCAGGATTGCGCCATCCATTTGGGCAGCACCGGTGATCATGTTTTTCACATAGTCGGCGTGACCTGGGCAATCCACGTGCGCGTAGTGACGGGCTTCCGTCTCATACTCAACGTGCGCCGTGGAGATCGTGATCCCGCGGGCCTTTTCTTCAGGCGCCTTGTCGATCTGATCGTAGTCCTGGAAATCACCAAAATATTTCGTGATCGCAGCCGTCAACGTCGTCTTGCCATGGTCAACGTGACCGATGGTGCCGATGTTACAGTGCGGCTTGTTCCGCTCAAACTTTTCCTTGGCCATCTTACTTTTCTCCGTAGTCTGACGGCTTCAACCTAGCCTTAATGGCAATTACGCAAACTTGGCGACCACTTCATCAGCTACCTGTTGAGGCACCTGCTGATAGTGATCAAAGAACATCGAGTATTGTGCGCGACCCTGGCTCATGGAGCGCAGCGTGTTCACATACCCAAACATATTAGCGAGAGGAACCATGGCTTCGATCACGGTGGCATTGCCCCGCGCTTCGGTGCCTTGGATCTGTCCCCGACGCGAATTCAAATCGCCGATCACGTCACCCATGTAATCTTCAGGGGTAACCACTTCGACACGCATCACAGGCTCAAGCAGCTTGATGCCTGCTTCGCCGGATACTTCGCGGAACGCTGCACGGGCAGCGATTTCGAACGCCATGACCGATGAGTCAACGTCGTGATAGGCGCCGTCCACCAGCGTTACTTTAAAGTCAATCACAGGGAAGCCTGCCAGGATGCCGCCTTCGGCAACCGAGTTGAGGCCCTTCTGCACACCTGGGATGAATTCCCGAGGAACGTTACCGCCCACGATCTTGCTTTCAAACACAAAGCCTGAGCCGACTTCACCTGGTTCAAACTCCATCTTGATGCGAGCGAACTGGCCCGAACCACCGGTTTGTTTCTTGTGGGTGTAATCGATGTAAGCGTCTTTGGTGATGGTTTCACGATAGGCCACCTGAGGGGCGCCCACGTTTGCTTCCACACCAAATTCGCGGCGCATGCGATCCACCAGAATGTCCAGGTGAAGCTCGCCCATGCCAGCGATAATAGTTTGACCAGATTCTTCGTCCGTCTTTACACGGAAAGAAGGATCTTCCTGAGCCAGACGGTTCAAAGCAACACCCAGTTTTTCCTGGTCTGCCTTGGACTTTGGCTCAACAGAAAGCTCGATCACCGGATCAGGGAATTCCATCCGCTCCAGGATCACAGGGCTTTGCGGCGAACACAACGTGTCCCCGGTGGTGACATTTTTCATGCCGGCCAGCGCGACGATATCGCCTGCGTAGGCTTCCTTAATTTCTTCCCGGTGATTGGAGTGCATCTGCAGCATCCGACCGACGCGCTCTTTGCCGTCTTTCACGGTATTGACCAGGCTTGCGCCGGTTTCAATCTTGCCGGAATAGATGCGGATAAAGGTCAGCGAACCCACGAACGGGTCATTCATCACTTTAAAGGCAAGCGCAGAGAAAGGCTCGTCATCGTCAGCCCTGCGTTCTGTTTCTTCTTCTGTCTTGGCGTCGATACCCTTGATGGCAGCAACTTCCAACGGGGACGGCAAGAAATCAACCACGGCATCCAGCATGGGCTGAACGCCCTTGTTCTTGAACGCTGAGCCACAAATGATCGGAACGAACGTAAGATCACAGGTGCCCTTGCGAATGCAGGCCTTGATGACTTCTTCGCTAGGCTCGTTACCTTCGAGATAGGCTTCCAGAGCTGCTTCGTCTTGCTCAACAGCAAGCTCAATCATCTTTTCGCGATATTCAGCGGCACGGTCTTTGAGATCGTCTGGAATGTCCACGTAATCAAACTCGGCACCCAGGCTTTCGTCTCTCCAGATGATGGCTTTCATCGTGATGAGATCAACGCAACCCGCAAATTCATTCTCAGCGCCAACAGGCAGCTGAACAACAATTGCATTTGCGCCCAGACGCTTTTCGACCATGTCGACTGAGTTATAAAAGTCTGCGCCGATCTTATCCATCTTGTTCACAAAGATGATGCGCGGCACACCGTATTTGTCAGCCTGACGCCAAACCGTTTCGGTTTGCGGCTCAACGCCTGCATTGGCATCCAGCACAGCAACAGCACCATCAAGCACACGCAAGGAGCGTTCAACTTCAATGGTGAAGTCCACGTGACCTGGGGTGTCGATGATGTTGATGCGTTTGTCATTCCAGAAGGCAGTGGTTGCAGCGGAGGTAATGGTAATGCCGCGCTCTTGTTCCTGCTCCATCCAGTCCATGGTGGCAGCACCATCATGCACTTCGCCGATCTTGTGGCTGCGACCTGTGTAATACAGAACGCGCTCAGTCGTCGTCGTCTTACCCGCATCAATGTGAGCCATGATGCCGATGTTACGATAATCTTCAAGCGGTGTTTGACGCGCCATACCCTTAAACCTTTTGCCTTAAAACCTGCCGCCTGGATGCCCTCACCCGGCGGCCAATAATTCGTTACTACCAGCGATAATGCGAGAATGCCCGGTTGGCTTCCGCCATCTTGTGGGTGTCTTCGCGCTTCTTCACAGAAGCTCCGCGATTTTGCGACGCGTCCAGCAACTCACCGGAAAGCCGATCAATCATGGTGGTCTCGTTACGCTTGCGCGCAGCTTCAATAAGCCAGCGGATGGCCAGTGCCTGACGGCGCTCCGGGCGCACCTCAACAGGCACCTGATAGGTCGCGCCACCCACACGGCGGCTGCGGACCTCAACGCTTGGCTTTACGTTATCCAGCGCTTCATGGAACACCTGAACCGGATCAAGGCTTGCCTTGCCCTGGATCTTGTCAAAAGCGCCATAAACGATCTTCTCAGCATTCGACTTTTTACCGTCGAGCATCAACGAGTTCATGAACTTCGAAAGAACGAGATCACCGAACTTCGGGTCCGGGTTGATTACGCGTTTCTCTGCGCGGTGGCGACGTGACATATCTTATCTTCCCGAATTTATTTAGGACGCTTGGCGCCGTATTTCGAACGACGCTGCCTGCGATCTTTAACGCCTTGGGTATCCAGCACACCACGCAGCACGTGGTAACGCACACCCGGCAAATCCTTCACGCGGCCGCCGCGGATAAGAACAACGGAGTGTTCCTGAAGGTTGTGACCTTCACCCTGAATGTAGCCGATGTCTTCAAAGCCGTTGGTCAGGCGAATATTCGCGACCTTACGCAAAGCAGAGTTTGGCTTCTTTGGCGTCGTTGTATAAACGCGTGTGCAAACGCCACGCTTCTGCGGGCATGCAGCAAGGTGAACCACCTTGTTCCGCCGAACTTTCGGCTGCCGCGGCTTGCGGATAAGTTGATTAATCGTCGGCATGTGCGACCCTTGTTTCTTGCGGCCCACCCCATTTTGGTTTGGACCAATTCATCAGTACACAACACGTCTGTTGCGACCTAAAAACCCACCATTTTTGAGAAGACTTCGCGCACAAGGGACACGCACAAGCAATTGGCGCCCTATCCAAAACTGGATGGACGCCTGAAATACAGAGGACTACTCAAATCTGCGAGCAGTCTTGTGTCTCGTTACTCAGCGTGTTTGACCCTTGGCAGCGTATAGGTTGGCCCAAAAGGCACCCCTACGGCCTGCCGTCAAATGAGGGGCGGAACTTATCCACGGGTCTCCATAGGGTCAACCCCCGAAAACAGGGAAATTTGTACTTTTTTAGGGTTTTTCGCCGCACCCGGCATGCAAACGGAAATATGGCAGCTCCAAGCCAGCTTTCAGCTTCCAAAATGGGATTTGATCCCTAGATTCTTGCTCTCTTTGGCGTGTTTTGCCGAAACTTGCGCGAATCACCGCCCAGTACGAAAAAGGCCCCCCAAAAAGGGAGGCCTTTTCCAAGACTATATTCGAGTTCGCCTAGACAACACCGGTGTCCTCAGAATCAGACGATTCTTCGGCAGGGGCCGCCTCAGCGGGGGCCTCAGCAGGAGCTTCAGTCACAATGACCTCCTCAGCAGCCGGGGCTTCGGCCACATTGGCCTCCTCGGCAGGTGCTTCAGCCGCAGACGGTGTTGTGAAGAAGTCATCTTCAGGAGCTGGCAGGGCAGCAGCAATGGCAGCTGCTTCTGCTTCCTTCTCGGCAATGACCACTTCATCGCGTTCTGTGGCAATCCCGCGGAAGCGACGGATAGCACCGCCCGTCCCTGCCGGGATAAGACGACCCACGATCACGTTCTCTTTGAGGCCTTCGAGGTAATCCACCTTGCCATTCACGGAAGCTTCCGTAAGAACGCGGGTGGTTTCCTGGAAAGAGGCCGCAGAGATGAACGAACGGGTCTGGAGCGAGGCCTTCGTGATCCCCAGCAGAACCGGACGACCCGCGGCGAGCTTGCGCCCCTGGTCAGCCGCTTCGGCGTTGATCTCGTCAAACTCGACCTTATCGATCTGTTCGCCCTTAAGAAGGGTTGTCTCGCCGCCGTTTGTGATTTCAACCTTCTGCAGCATCTGGCGAACAATCACCTCGATGTGCTTGTCGTTGATTTTCACGCCCTGAAGCCGGTAGACCTCCTGAATTTCGTGGACCAGGTAAGCTGCAAGCTCCTCAATCCCCTTCACTTCAAGAATATCGTGCGGTGCCGGGTTACCATCGATGAGGTATTCGCCCTTCTCGATGAAGTCGCCTTCCTGAACCGCCAGGTGTTTGCCCTTTTGGATCAGGTATTCCGCAGGCTCGATGTTCTCGTCTTCCGGACGGATCATGATACGGCGCTTGTTCTTGTAGTCCCGAGTGAACTCAACAATACCAGAGACCGAAGCAATGACCGCGTGATCCTTAGGCTTACGAGCTTCAAAAAGCTCAGCCACCCGCGGCAGACCACCAGTAATATCCCGGGTCTTGGCCCCCTCAGTGGGGATCCGGCCCAGCACATCACCTGGCTGACAGATGTCGCCATCGGCCATGGACAAAATTGCGTCCACGGACAAGAGATAACGAGCTTCGTTGCCATTTGGCAGCTTCTTGATGTTGCCCTCTTCGTCATACACGGCGAATGCAGGACGCAAGTCCGCACCGCGCGGCGAAGAACGCCAGTCAATGACCACCTTCTGGGAAATACCGGTTGCTTCGTCCGCCACTTCCTTGATGGAGACCGTCTCAACCACATCTTCGTATTTCACGATGCCGCCAAGTTCGGTCAGGATCGGACGGGTGTAGGGATCCCATTCCGCCAGGCGTTGGCCACGTGTTACGTCATCGCCTTCCTTGATCCGAAGGCGCGTGCCGTAGGCCATCTTGTGAGTGGCCAGCTCGTTGCCTTCAGCATCCACGATCACCACTTGGGTGTTCCGACCCATGGTCACGAGCGATCCGGTGGAATCTTCCACCACGTTTGGATTAACCAGACGGATTTTGCCTTCGTGATTGGATTCAGAGAAGGACTGTTCAGACACCTGAGCGGTGCCGCCAATGTGGAAGGTCCGCATGGTCAGCTGCGTGCCTGGCTCCCCGATGGACTGAGCTGCAATAACGCCCACAGCCTCACCCCGGTTCACGGGCGTGCCGCGCGCCAGGTCACGGCCATAGCAGGTGCCGCAAATACCGATAGGCACTTCACAGGTCAGCGGTGAGCGCAGCTTGACGGATTGAACGCCAGCTTTGATCACACGCTCAACATCGCGCTCGCCCATGGTTTCCGATTTTTTGACCAGCACATCGCCCGTGGCAGGATCGGTAATATCCACCAATGCGGTACGGCCGAGAATACGATCTTCCAAAGGCTCAACAACTTCACCGGCGTCAACCACGGCTGAAACCGTAATACCCACTTCGGTGCCGCAGTCTTCGTGCGTGATGATGCAATCCTGCGCCACGTCAACCAGACGCCGGGTCAAATACCCGGAGTTAGCGGTCTTCAGTGCAGTATCAGCCAGACCCTTACGCGCGCCGTGAGTGGAGTTAAAGTACTCCTGCACAGTCAGGCCTTCTTTAAAGTTCGAGATGATCGGCGTCTCGATGATCTCGCCCGACGGCTTGGCCATAAGGCCGCGCATCCCGGCAAGCTGTTTCATCTGGGCGGGTGAGCCCCGCGCCCCGGAGTGAGACATCATGTAGATAGAATTGATGTCTTTCACACGACCGGATTCAGGATCAATCTCGATCTTCTGAATTTCCTTCATCATCTCATCGGCGACTTTGTCTGTGCACTTGGCCCAGGCATCAACAACTTTGTTGTACTTCTCGCCTTGGGTGATGAGACCATCTTGGTACTGCTGTTCGTACTCTTTCACCTGACCGCGGGTATCACCCACAATCGTTTCCTTGGTATCGGGAATGACCATGTCATCCTTACCAAAGGAAATGCCGGCACGGCAGGCTTCGCGGAAACCAAGACCCATGATCCGGTCACAGAAGATCACCGTCTCCTTCTGACCGCAGTGGCGATAGACCACGTCGATCATGTTGGAGATTTCTTTCTTGGTCAGCTGCTTGGAAACAAGGTCGTAGGGGACCTTCGGGTGTTTCGGCAGGTGCGAGCCAACAAGATAACGACCAGCTGTGGTCTTCAGGCGGACCACGGTGGGCTCGCCTTCTGCATCCACGGTCGCATGACGCATTTCGATCTTCGAATGCAACGTAATAACGTCATTGTGCAGAGCATGTTCCATCTCAGCGAGGGAACCAAAGGCCATACCTTCGCCGGGCTCGTTATCCATCTCTAGGGAAAGATAATAGAGACCCAGAATGATATCCTGCGACGGCACAATAATCGGCTTACCGTTCGAGGGGCTGAGGATGTTGTTCGTGGACATCATCAACACGCGTGCTTCGAGCTGGGCTTCCAGCGAGAGCGGAACGTGCACAGCCATTTGGTCGCCGTCAAAGTCAGCGTTGAAGGCAGCGCAGACCAGCGGGTGAAGCTGAATGGCTTTACCTTCGATCAGCACAGGTTCAAACGCTTGAATGCCGAGACGGTGAAGCGTGGGGGCCCGGTTAAGAAGGATCGGGTGTTCCCGAATAACTTCTTCCAGAATGTCCCAGACTTCCGGTTTCCCTTTTTCCACCAATTTCTTGGCTTGTTTCACCGTGGCTGCAAGGCCCTTCGCATCGAGACGCGAATAGATAAACGGCTTGAACAGTTCCAGCGCCATTTTCTTAGGCAAGCCGCACTGATGAAGCATCAGTTCAGGACCCACCACGATCACGGAACGACCGGAATAATCAACGCGCTTACCGAGCAGGTTTTGACGGAAGCGACCTTGCTTACCCTTCAACATATCAGAGAGGGATTTTAGCGGACGCTTGTTGGCGCCTGTAATCACCCGGCCACGGCGACCGTTGTCAAACAGAGCATCCACAGATTCTTGCAGCATGCGCTTTTCGTTCCGGATGATGATATCCGGTGCGCGCAATTCAATAAGACGCTTCAGGCGGTTGTTCCGGTTGATCACCCGACGATACAGATCGTTCAAGTCAGACGTCGCAAAGCGGCCACCATCCAGCGGCACCAGTGGGCGCAGCTCAGGCGGGATCACAGGCACAACAGTCAAGACCATCCATTCCGGATGGTTGCCGGAACGTTGGAACGCTTCAAGCAACTTAAGGCGCTTGATAAGTTTCTTCGGTTTCAGTTCAGATGTGGTCACAGCCAGTTCGGCCCGGATGGCATCCATTTCACCATCAAGATCGATCGCACCCAGCATCTCGCGCAATGCTTCTGCACCGATGCCCGCGGTGAAGCTATCTTCGCCGAATTCGTCCTGAGCTGCCATATACTCTTCTTCGGTCAGCATCTGACGCTCTTTAAGCGGGGTCAGACCCGGCTCAAGAACGATGTACTGTTCAAAGTAGAGAACGCGCTCAAGATCTTTCAGCGTCATGTCCATGATCAGACCGATACGGCTTGGCAGGGACTTGAGGAACCAGATGTGAGCAACAGGTGCTGCAAGTTCGATATGGCCCATGCGTTCGCGGCGAACCTTGGACAAGGTCACTTCCACGCCGCACTTTTCACAGACAACGCCCTTGAACTTCATGCGCTTGTACTTGCCGCACAGGCATTCATAGTCCTTGATTGGGCCAAAGATCCGTGCACAGAACAACCCGTCACGTTCTGGCTTGAACGTACGGTAGTTGATCGTCTCAGGCTTTTTGATCTCACCGAAGGACCACGACAAAATGCGCTCCGGGCTCGCAAGCGAGATACGGATCTTGTCGAAGGTCTGCGGGGCAGCCTGCGGATTAAAAAGGTTCATCACCTCATGGGACATGCTTTACGTCTCCTATTTTCGCGTCTTACGCGACTGGGATTGGGGCCCTACCCCCTCACCCGACCCCTTTCAAAGGGCCAAATAATTCCAACCGATCAGTTCACGCGATCCGATCAGTCGTCCTGAAGCTCAACATTGAGACCCAGGGAACGCATTTCTTTCACCAACACATTGAAGCTTTCCGGGATGCCAGCCTCAAAGCTGTCATCACCGCGCACGATGGCTTCATAAACCTTCGTCCGACCGGCAACGTCATCGGATTTCACCGTCAACATTTCCTGCAGCGTGTAAGCCGCGCCGTAAGCTTCAAGCGCCCACACTTCCATTTCACCAAAGCGCTGGCCACCGAACTGAGCCTTACCGCCCAACGGCTGCTGGGTCACAAGGCTGTATGGTCCAATGGAGCGGGCGTGGATCTTGTCGTCCACCAAGTGGTGCAGTTTGAGCATGTAGATGTAACCCACGGTCACATCCCGCGCGAAGGTTTCCCCGGTACGCCCATCATGCAATGTCACCTGACCAGACGCCCGAAGGCCGGCCCGTTCCAGATCATGGTGGATGTCCGCTTCGTGGGCGCCATCAAACACTGGCGTCGCGATGGGAACACCACGGGTCAGGTTGCTGGCAAGTTCCACGACTTCCTTGTCAGAAAGGGCCGCCACATCCGTGTCATTTTCATAGACCGAATTGACCTTGTCCTTGAGCTCAGCGATTGGGCCACCAATCTTGTGAGCCGTCAGAGCCTCACCGATCTGATTGCCCAAGCCACGACAGGCCCAACCAAGGTGGGTTTCGAGGATCTGCCCCACGTTCATCCGGCTTGGCACCCCAAGCGGGTTGAGCACCACGTCAACGGGAGTTCCGTCATCGAGGTAAGGCATATCTTCCTGCGGCACGATGCGAGAAATCACACCCTTATTGCCGTGACGACCAGCCATCTTGTCCCCAGGCTGAAGCTTGCGCTTCACAGCCACGAAGACCTTGACCATTTTCATCACGCCAGGGGCAAGCTCGTCACCGCGCTGGAGCTTATCGATCTTATCGGCAAAGCGAGCCTCAAGAAGACCCTTGCTTTCGTCATACTGACCGCGAATAGCTTCGATGTCAGCTTGTGCTTTCTCATCAGCAAGCGCGAACTGCCACCATTGTCCCTTGGAGAAGCGGTCCAGAACGTCCTGGGTTACCGTTTCGGCTGGATCAAATTCCTTCGGACCGGCAATGGTCTTCTTGGAAAGCAAAATGGCGGACAGACGGGAGTAGATGTTCCGATCCAGAATGGCGAGTTCGTCATCCCTATCCTGGCTCAGGGTTTCAATTTCTTCCCGTTCGATCTGAATGGCGCGTTCGTCCTTGTCCACCCCATGGCGGTTAAAGACGCGCACTTCCACGATGGTGCCTGTTCCGCCCGGAGGCAAACGCAAGCTGGTGTCACGGACATCAGAAGCTTTCTCACCAAAGATGGCGCGCAGAAGTTTTTCTTCCGGCGTCATGGGGCTTTCGCCCTTTGGTGTGATCTTACCCACCAGGATGTCCGTTGGGCCAACCTCGGCACCAATGTAAACAATACCGGCTTCGTCCAGGTTCTTCAGCGCTTCTTCACCCACATTGGGGATGTCGCGGGTGATTTCCTCAGGACCAAGCTTCGTATCCCGCGCCATCACTTCAAATTCATCAATGTGAATAGAGGTGAATACGTCATCGCGCACGATACGTTCGGAGATCAGGATCGAATCTTCGAAGTTGTACCCATTCCACGGCATGAAGGCCACGAGCACGTTGCGGCCAAGCGCCAATTCACCAAGATCCGTCGATGGACCATCGGCAATGATGTCGCCGTGGTGCATGCGGTCACCCACCTTCACCAACGGACGCTGGTTCACGCAAGTGTTCTGGTTTGAGCGTTGGAACTTCGACAGACGGTAAATATCGACACCTGGCTTGGTGGGATCTTTTTCTTCTGTCGCCCGAATAACGATCCGGGTGGCATCCACCTGATCCACAACACCTGTACGGCGTGCGGTAATGGCGGCACCTGAATCTCGCGCCACAACTGATTCCATACCCGTGCCCACAAACGGAGCATCGGTGCGGATCAATGGCACAGCCTGACGCTGCATGTTCGAGCCCATGAGAGCGCGGTTGGCGTCATCGTTTTCCAGAAATGGAATGAGCGCTGCGGCCACAGACACAAGCTGCTTGGGCGAGACGTCAATGAAGTCCACCCCATCTGGTGTCGACATGGTCAAGTCACCGGCTTTCCGACACGCGATCATGTCTTCCACGAAAGTTCCATCATCGTTCAATGGCACATTGGCCTGCGCGATGATGTACTTGGCCTCTTCCATAGCCGAGAGATAGATCACGTCAGTGGTCAGCTTGCCGCCTTCAACGCGGCGATACGGGCTTTCAATGAAGCCGTATTTGTTGATCCGCGCATAGGTCGCGAGCGAGTTGATCAGACCAATATTTGGCCCTTCCGGCGTTTCAATCGGGCAGATCCGACCATAGTGGGTCGGGTGCACGTCACGCACTTCAAAGCCAGCCCGTTCCCGCGTCAAACCACCCGGGCCAAGCGCAGACAGGCGACGCTTGTGAGTGATTTCCGACAGAGGATTGGTTTGGTCCATAAACTGAGACAATTGCGAGGAGCCAAAGAACTCACGCACAGCAGCCGCAGCAGGTTTGGCATTGATCAGATCGTGCGGCATGACCGTATCGATCTCGACCGAGGACATGCGTTCCTTGATGGCGCGCTCCATGCGCAACAGACCAACGCGATATTGGTTTTCCATGAGCTCGCCCACGGACCGCACACGACGGTTACCCAGGTGGTCAATATCATCGACAACACCGCGACCATCGCGCAGACCGGTCAGCGTCTTGATCACGGCAAGGATATCTTCCTTGCGCAGGACGCGGACAGTATCTTCTGCATCCAATTCAAGGCGCATGTTTATCTTCACACGACCCACCGCAGAAAGATCATAGCGTTCTGAATCAAAGAACAGACCCGAGAAAAGGCCTTCAGCGGTCTCAAGCGTTGGTGGCTCACCAGGGCGCATGACACGATAAATGTCGATCAGCGCCTGATCCCGGCAATCAGCCTTGTCCACGTTAAGGGTGTGACGAATGTAGGCGCCCACATTCACATGGTCGATGTCGAGGGTCGGGAGCTTCTTGATCTTGGCTTCGTGAAGACCTTCGAGGTTTTCCTCGGTCAGCTCTTCGCCCGCTTCGATGTAGATCTCACCGGTCTTCTCATTGACCAGGTCTTCAGCCATGTAGCGGCCGATAAGGTTTTCGTCCTGAACCAGGATTTCCTTCAAGCCGTCTTCAGCAGCTTTGCGCGCCAGACGCGGCGTGATTTTGCGGCCCATTTCGATGGCCACTTCGCCGGTCTTGGCATTGACCAGATCGAACATGGCTTTTTGGCCACGCATTGCTTCTGGATCAAACGGCGTTTTCCAACCATCTTTGCCCTTGGTGTAAACCACCTGGCCATAGAAGTAATTGAGGATTTCATCTGGCAACATGCCAAGCGCCATGAGCAAAGCCGTTGCAGGCAGCTTCCGGCGACGGTCGATGCGCACATGAAGAATGTCTTTGGCATCAAACTCAAAGTCGAGCCATGAACCGCGATAAGGAATCACCCGCGCCGCAAACAAAAGCTTGCCGGAAGAGTGAGTCTTGCCTTTATCGTGATCAAAGAACACACCCGGTGAACGGTGCATCTGGGAGACGATCACGCGCTCTGTGCCGTTGACCACGAACGTGCCGGTGTTCGTCATGAACGGCATGTCGCCCATGTAGACATCTTGCTCCTTGATATCCTTGACTGACTTAACGCCAGTTTCATCATCGACATCAAAAACGATCAGCCGCAGCGTGACTTTGAGGGGAGCAGCAAAGGTAATCCCGCGCTGCATACACTCCTCAACATCATACTTCGGCTTCTCAAATTCGTAGCACACGTATTCGAGCACTGATGTTTCTGAGAAATCAGAGATGGGAAAGACAGAGCGGAAAACCGCTTCGATGCCTACATCAGGGTCCCGCTCTTCTTTGTCCACAAATTCCTGAAGGAAGTGGTCATAAGAAAGCTTTTGCACCTCGATAAGATTCGGCATCGTCGCAACTTCTTGAATGCGACCAAATGATTTCCGAACCCGTTTCCGACCGGTGAAGGAGAGCGCCATGTGTGTTCCTCGCAACCTCACAAAATGTTCCGCCTAAAACTTCTGGTTCCCTAAAGCCTCGCGCTGGCGAAAATGCGGGGGCTTTTGATCGGGATGCTCCGGGGACAGAGCAACTGCCCTGCCCCCGAAAGCGATACGCGTCGTTACTTGATTTCGACGGTTGCGCCGGCTGCTTCGAGCTTTTCTTTGAGCTCGTCAGCTTCGCCCTTGCTAACGTCAACTTTGACTTCCTTAGGAGCGGACTCAACCAGTTCCTTGGCTTCTTTCAGCCCAAGACCGGTGATGGCCCGTACTTCCTTAATCACGTTGATTTTCTTCTCACCAAATGCGGTAAGCATCACCGTGAATTCGGTCTTCTCTTCTGCAGCAGCGCCTGCATCACCACCACCAGCGGCAGCAACAGCGACAGGAGCAGCAGCAGAGACACCCCATTTTTCTTCCAGCAGTTTGGAAAGTTCGGCCGCCTCAAGGACGGTCAAGCTGGAAAGTTCTTCAGCGATTTTTTCAAGATCAGCCATTTTAAAGTCCTTCCTGTAGTTCGTTAGTTAGTCGGTTCGCATTCAACGCGGGAATTAGGCCGCTTCGCCTTTTTGCGCATAAGCATTGATCACGCGTGCCACTTGGCCACCAGGTGCAGCAAGCACCCCGGCGATCCGTGTAGCAGGCGTTGAAATCATGCCTACGAGCTTGCCCCTCAACTCATCCAATGACGGCAGTTCGGCCAAGGCCTTCACACCATCAACGTCGAGCAAGGTTTCACCCATCATGCCGCCGAGGATCACGAGCTTTTCGTTATCCTTGGCGAATTTCGCCACCATCTTCGGCGCTGCGATCGGATCATCCGAATACGCAATTGCCGTTGGCCCTTTGAAAAAATCACTGAGGCCAGATTTGGCGGTATCATTCAGAGCGAGCTTAGCGAGCCTGTTCTTCGTCACTTTGAAATGGGCGTCCACTTCGCGCATACTGCTGCGGAGTTGAGATAACTCAGCAACTGTAAGCCCGGAATAGTGAGCGACCACGACGACGCCGGCATTAGCAAAAGTCCCACTGAGGGCCTCTACCATTTCGACTTTTTGGGCTCTATCCACGTCATTCCTCCGGTTCAGGTCATACACATCATTCGTGTGCGGACCATTCCGTCCTTGTCATCACCACCTGACAAGACACCCCTGCCAGATGAGCGATAACGCTCAACGCCTGTCCCAGGGGTCGAACCGACCGTTCCGAACAGCTGCCATACAGGCGCACCATCCAAACTGCCGTTTCTCCCTGTCTCATGCAGGCCGGTGATTTAAGTTCTCAAAGGCAACAAGCCCCCAAGCAACACCTGCAGTCTCGGACAGGTTTGACTGACAAATACGCTGCCAGTCATTCCTCCCAGAGATGCCTTACGGCAAATCCGGTATCCTGAAGCCCACCGAAATGGACCTCAGGAATTCTTCAATCTCTGCCTTACGCGTCCGCGCTCAGAACAGAGGACAAGTCGAGGCGCACGCCGGGGCCCATTGTGGAGGTGAGTGCCACCTTCTTCACATAGGTGCCCTTTGCGCCTACCGGCTTGGCTTTCATGACGGCGTCAGTGAAAGCTTTGACATTTTCCAGCAGCTGAGATTCGCTGAAAGAGGCTTTGCCCACGCCAGCATGGATGATGCCGGCCTTTTCAACGCGAAATTCAACAGCGCCGCCCTTGGCATCGTTCACAGCCTTGGTCACATCCGGCGTTACCGTTCCCACCCGTGGGTTCGGCATCATACCGCGAGGGCCAAGCACTTTGCCCAAGCGCCCAACGATAGGCATCATGTCCGGGGTCGCGATGCAGCGGTCGAAATTGATCTCGCCCTTTTGCACGGCCTCGGCCAATTCTTCAGCGCCTACGATGTCAGCACCAGCAGCCTTGGCTTCATCAGCCTTGTCGCCCTTGGCAAACACTGCCACGCGAACCGAGCGGCCCGTGCCATTTGGCAGAGACACCACACCGCGGACCATCTGGTCTGCGTGGCGTGGATCAACGCCCAGGTTCATGGAGACTTCGATGGTCTCATCGAATTTCGCCGTAGCGCGTTCCTTGACCATCTTCACCGCATCATCCAGACCGTATTGGGTCTTGGGATCGATACCTTCGCGAGCGGTCTTTGTTCTTTTTCCTAGCTTTGCCATATTCTTAGCCCACCACTTCCAGGCCCATCGAACGGGCAGAACCCGCGATGATCTTCATGGCCTGATCAATATCGTTGGCGTTAAGGTCGACCATCTTCAACTCGGCAATTTCCTTGACCTGAGCTGCGGTAACCGAACCGGCGACTTCGCGACCTGGCGTCTTGCCACCCTTGGGAAGCTTTGCAGCCTTCTTCAGGTAAAAGCTCGCCGGCGGCGTCTTGATTTCAAAGGTAAAGGACTTGTCCGAGTAGACCGTAATAATGGTCGGGATCGGCATGTTCTTTTCCATTTCCTGCGTCTTGGCGTTAAACGCCTTGCAGAATTCCATGATATTCAGCCCGCGCTGACCCAGCGCAGGACCGATTGGCGGCGAAGGGTTAGCTGCCCCTGCCGGTACCTGTAGTTTCAGGTAGCCATCAATTTTCTTAGCCACGTTTTATCTCCTCATCCCCTGGTCCATCACCATGATGGATCGTCCGGGTTAGCGGTTCTGCGGGTGCGCACTTTTTACGGGGCGCTCCCTCCCGCGGGAACCAAACCAATTCGCCAAAAGCGGATAATCCGCTCAGGCTTTCTCGACTTGGCCATACTCCAACTCGACCGGGGTTGCCCGGCCAAAGATCGACACTGCCACTTTGAGCCGTGCCGCTTCTTCATCCACTTCTTCAACCGTTCCGTTGAAGGAAGCAAAAGGTCCGTCGATGACACGCACCGCCTCGCCAATTTCAAACATGATGGTCGGCTTGGGCCGCTCCACCCCTTCTTGAACCTGCTTCACAATGCGGTCGATCTCGCGCTGCGGAACCGGCAAAGGTTTGTTCGCCGTTCCCAAAAAGCCCGTGACCTTCGGTGTGTTCTTGATCAGGTGATAGGTGTCATCGGTCATTTCCATTTTGACCAGCACATATCCCGGAAAGAACTTCCGTTCCGCATTGACGCGTTGACCGCGACGCAGTTCCACAACTTCTTCAGTGGGAACCAGGATCTCTTCAAAGTGATCCATCCAGCCGTGTTGTTCGGCTTGTTCCCTGATCGACTCGGCCACTTTCTTCTCAAAGTTCGAGTAAGCGTGGACGATGTACCATTGGTGCGCCATGGGGGCTCTCGTATCTCTCTACCGTGCTGTTTGGTCTTACTGACCAAGACCCAGCAAAAATGTGATCACCAAACGCAGGACCGAATCAACGCCGAGGAAGAAGATCGACATGATGGTGATCATGATGAACACCATAATGGTCGTGACGACGGTTTCCTGACGCGTTGGCCAAGTTACCTTCGACGTTTCCTGTCGCACTTGCTGAACGAATTCAAACGGGCTGGTTTTCTTCACCACCGCCGTCGATTTATCCGTCTCTTTCTGCGCCATCTTCTCTTCCGTCCTTCGAAACCGGGAATACGCCCCGATCATTAGCTTTAGGCCTTACTAAATACTGGCAGGAGTGGAGGGACTCGAACCCACGGCCCTCGGTTTTGGAGACCGATGCTCTACCAACTGAGCTACACTCCTAATACCTTTTACTCATAAGCTGGCCGGGATGCCGGAGCCCCCGGCCCTCTTTACTTCGTTACTCGATAATCTTCGAGACGACGCCGGCGCCAACGGTGCGGCCGCCTTCGCGGATGGCGAAGCGAAGCTTCTCTTCCATCGCGATGGGAACGATAAGTTCCACATTCATCTCAATGTTATCACCCGGCATCACCATTTCGGTGCCTTCGGGAAGCTGAACCACACCGGTCACATCCGTCGTCCGGAAGTAGAACTGGGGACGATAGTTGGTGAAGAACGGCGTGTGACGACCGCCCTCGTCCTTGGTGAGGATATAAGCCTCAGCAATGAACTTGGTGTGCGGGGTCACGGAACCGGGCTTGACCAGAACCTGGCCGCGCTCGATGCCTTCGCGCTCGATACCGCGCAGCAAGCAACCAACGTTGTCGCCTGCTTCACCGCGATCAAGCAGCTTGCGG
>JAJFIL010000046.1 GCA_021774965.1 Alphaproteobacteria bacterium | reverse complement strand
CCGCGTTGGGCCGCGATGAACGGATTGGCGAAGCGGTCTTCGTATTCCTTTGTCCGATCCGCAATCTTGTCCGGGTCATCGAGCTCGGAGCGGAAGATGATCTCCACCGCGCCTTTTGCGCCCATCACTGCGATCTCTGCGCGGGGCCAGGCATAATTCACGTCCCCGCGAATGTGTTTGGAGCTCATCACATCGTACGCACCGCCATAAGCCTTCCGTGTAATGACGGTTACCTTGGGCACAGTGGCTTCGGTAAAGGCAAACAGAAGCTTCGCGCCTTGTTTGATCAAGCCGCCATATTCCTGCGCCGTGCCGGGCAAGAACCCAGGCACATCCACCAAGGTCACGATGGGAATGTTGAAACAATCACAGAAGCGGACAAAGCGCGCGCCCTTGCGGGAGGCGTCATTGTCGAGACAGCCCGCCAGCACCATGGGCTGGTTTGCCACAATGCCCACGGTGGAGCCTTCGATGCGGGCAAAGCCAGTGATGATATTCTTGGCGTAGTCCTGTTGTATCTCGAAGAAATCACCTTCATCCGAGATTTTCTCGATGACTTCCATCATGTCATAGGGCTTGTTCGGATTATCCGGCACCACCGTATCCAGTGATATCTCAACGCGGGCGCTATCATCAAAGCTGGGCCGTTGCGGCGGTTGTTCCTTGTTGCTAAGCGGCAAAAAGTCATAGAGCCGACGCATCTGCAGAAGTGTTTCTACGTCGTTCTCAAACGCGCCATCGGCAACGGAGCTTTTGGAGGTGTGGGTTTTTGCGCCGCCCAGCTCTTCCTGGGTCACGTGTTCGCCGGTCACGGTTTTCACAACGTCCGGGCCCGTCACAAACATGTAGCTTGTGTCTTTCACCATGAAGATGAAATCGGTCATGGCGGGGGAATAAACCGCCCCGCCCGCGCACGGCCCCATTATAACAGAAATTTGTGGCACCACGCCGGAGGCCAGCACATTGCGTTTGAACACCTCAGCATAACCGGCAAGGCTATCCACGCCTTCCTGAATGCGGGCGCCACCGGAATCGTTCAGCCCGATAACCGGTGCACCCACATTCATGGCCATGTCCATGATCTTGCAAATCTTGGCAGCATGAGTTTCCGAGAGGGAGCCGCCGAAGACGGTGAAATCCTGGCTATAGACGAAGACCTTGCGCCCGTTGATCATGCCCCACCCGGTGACCACGCCATCGCCGGGGACTTTTTGCTCTGCCATGCCAAATTCGGTGTTGCGGTGTTCCACATACATGCCGAATTCTTCGAAGCTGCCTTCATCCAGCAGGATATCGATGCGTTCCCGCGCGGTCAGTTTGCCGCGTTTGTGCTGCGTATCGATGCGGTGCTGCCCGCCGCCCAATCGCGCACGGCCACGCCGCTCCTCAAGCTGGTCCAAAATCTCTTTCATGGGTGATTTTCCTTGAGAAACTGCGGTCTGAATCGGGTCCGGGCGGACCTCCCTTGGTAGCACTGAGGGGCCCATGGCGCAAACTATGACGCAGCGTCAATTTGGTTTGTTTTTTCAGGAGGTTATGGGGTGTTTTGCGGGCATGGTCCCCAACAACCCCAGCGCCCGCACGGCAGCCAGATACGACGCTTCTCGTCCATCCAGCCGGGCCTTGGCTTCATCGTCCACGCCCCACTGCTCCGCCTGGTATGTCTCGTCCAGGTGAGCGGCTTGCCAGGCAGCTTCCGCGCTCAGGCCCCCGCGCAATACGGCAAGGCTGATCAGCACCGACCCGCTGAGCGAAGTCATCTCGTGCAAGGCGGCAAGGGCATAATCATCCAGCGCGGCAATGTCAGCTGCCAGGGCCGCAATCGCTGCAGGTTCCTGAGATATTGCTGTGATACCGACCGTGGTCTTGAAATTTGCTCCCAGATGAGTTGAGGCCCAGGCAAGGACCGGTCGCCAATGACGTTCCTGCGCCTCAACAAGAGCTGCCGGGGCATCCGCCCAATAACAAACAAGATCCGAATGGCCATAGCCCACTACATCGGCGGCAACTTCTGCCCGGCGTGTGGAAACGCCATCGATGACAGTATTAGCCAGGCGCGTGAGCGGCATGGAGGCAGGATCAATCTCCTCGGCTTGCGCGCCCCATTCTGCGGCCAGCGCCTCGGCGAAATCTCCTGGCGGCACTTTGACTTCCGCCTTTGCCGGGGTCTTCACGCTGCGGCCATCAAGAAGCAGACGCACAAGGTCGTCTTGCGGCTCTAGGCTGACGGTTTCATAAAAGCGCTTCATGGGCAGATACTCGGGCACGAATGGGGTCGCGCTTACTCAGCCAGATTGGCATCCGTTGTGTCGGAAGCAAGCGGTTGACCGGTGAGCGCAGCAATGCACGCATTATCGGTGCTGTCATCCCCACTTAGCAAGGGCAGAAGCGCTGCTGCCCCGCCTGTGAGCGCAAAGCTGCCAAGGGTGGTCGCCAGCCCGCGAATGATGTCGCCTGCTTCGGGAGAGATTGTCGGATTCAGCACCGGACCTTCCACATTGTAGTCCGCGGCCAAACTCAGCAGTGTTGGGTCCTTGGGCCGAGGTGCAAGGCGGAAGTTCACATTGTCCCGCGCCAGATTAACCCGGCCTCCGCCAGTAATCGTGATCAGGTTCGTGTCCATCAGAAACACACGAGAGTTTCCCACCCCATCTTCAAAATCCATTCGGCTCACCAAACAGGAAAGTGGCGTGGTATGGGCGTTACTTTCGGTAAAGAAAACCTGCAGCAAATCAGCGGCGAGAAAATCGATGCCGCCGCGCTCCAACTCCCCTTCCCCGATCATCACGTTCGTTTGGCCGGTAAAGCTTTGCGCAACTTGCTGGAGCGTTGCCCCCTGCCCCGATCCGTGCATGGCAAAGGTACCCGGCGCATCAATCAACGCGTCTGTACCCATGTCCGTTGCCAGGGCCCCAAGCTCCAGATCCTTTGCCTGAGCCATCATGGTGAAGGTCTGTGTGTCGGCATCTGCTGTAAATCTTAAAGACAAAGGCGCCCCCCTGAAGCGCGCCATGGCACCATCAAGGGCGAACTGTCGATCATGGGCCAGCAGCGGCAGACGTAAATCCGTCAACACCAGATCACCATGAACCAGCTCAGAAATGGAGATGTTCACCCGACCTTCCAGGGCATCGAACTTTTCATAGGGTATGGCAAAATCGGTGACGGGCTCACCTTCGGCAATATCCACGGCTTCTACGGCGGCAGTGAAGATCGCCATATTCGCATGACGGATATTCAGGTTGCCGGTTACTTCAAAGCGCCCATTGGCTAAATACTGTGTACGGATTGTCCCATCCAGAGGCCCGAGGATGGGGTCTCGCACTTCCACAATGCCGCCGGGATCAAGATGATCGATGCTCAGGGAGGTAATGGTAAGATCGGTGGTGCCACCGCTAAAGGTGATACGGCCAGAGAGGTTCCCCCGCCCCGCGCCAGGAAGATCGAGCCCGAACACATTCGCGATACGCGAGACATCATGGGCCGTGGTGTTGATGTCCAGTTCCGCCTCCAGAGGCCAGAGATGAGCGACGGTGCCAGTTGCCTGCAAACGGTTCTGACCCACCGTGGCGACAACGCGCGCTGGGCTGGGCCGGTCGCGCAGGAAATCGCGTAAAGATTCCAGGTGTCCTTCCACATCATAGGACGTGCCATCCACCTCCCCCACAAAAGAAGCCACAAGCCCCCCTTCAGAGGGAGAGAGGATTAAATGGTCAATGTCCGCTTCTTGCGGCTCGCCATCATTCCGCCCACGGACCAAATGAAGATTATCAATAACCACATTGCGAAGACGGTTCAGCATCTCAAGGGCGCTGGCGGCCCGGGCGCTGGCCTCCTCGTCGCTTTCGCTGATCATATCTCCGCGCGGGGGCATGATAATCTCAGCGTCGCGCAGCAACAACCCGCGCAGGTCCATGCGCTGCTCAACGATGAGAGGAAGAAGACCCAAAGTAGCGCCGGTGTGATTGGCGTGGATCGCGTATCCAGTTGCCGCATCCTCACCTTCGGCTATCTCTGTGGTCACTTCTTCGGCGAATAGGGTGACAGTGGTCCAGCCCAGGACGAACCCGATACGTCCATCAACGTTGACCGGGCGACCCACTTCGGCGCTAAGACGTGTCTCGGCTTCATCTTTCAGCGCCCAGGCAAAATCGCGCCCGTTCGCCCAGCCCAAAACCAGAGCTATGAGCAAAAATCCAAAGGCAAAGGTCGAATAAAGACGGTGCGCCAATTGCGCTATCCCGCGTCTTCTCTTGATCATTCCCGAGACCTCAATTTTCCCGACACGCCACACTCACCACTAGGGTTCAAAGCAACTTAGCGGCCAGTTTACCTTGCCGAACCTAGATGCTCTTCCACCAAAAGAGGTAACTGGTTAAAGCTGCTCGCCACCGCGACAGCCCCAGCTTTCAGGAGGCTTTCCGGAGCATGATAGCCCCAAGCCACACCAAGCGCCTTCACGCCTGCGTTAGTGGCGGTCAAAACATCCGTTTCTGTGTCCCCCACAAGGACACAATTGGCCGCCTCAACCCCCGTTTTCGCGAGAATATCGTGTACCGCATCGGGATGAGGCTTCAGGTGCCCGTCATGGGCAGAGCGTGTTGTAACGAAAAATCGGGCCATATCATGGCCGATGAGATCATGATCCAGGCCCGGGCGGCCCTTGTTTGTGGTGATCGCTAAAAGATGCCCCGCCTCTTCCAGAACCCCAAAGGCCTCCAGCGCACCGGGGAACAAGGGCTCGGGGCCACCGCCACTCTCCCGCAACTTCGCCCCGTGGGCAACTTGCTGATCCCGCATGGTGGACCATGTCTCCGGCCCGGCTTCGGGGGTCAGAAGTTCGTACATCTTGATCACCGGAAGGCCGATGGCAGCTTTTAGTTCAGCAGGATCCGGCGCAGCAAAACCGTGGCCGACGATGACATCTGTCATCACGCGGGCGATGCGCGTGTGGCTGTCCACAATGGTGCCATCAAAGTCAAAAATGACGAGGCGCAAGCTCACCGTTCCAGTTCCTCGAAAGGATCGTCGTGGTCTTTTTCGCTAAAGCCAAAGAAGTCCCAGCTCTTTGCCATGTGCGCAGTCAGGGGCGCTACAATGGTGATGTTCTGGCGCCGTCCCGGCAACGTGATCTGTCGTGCGTGCAGGTGCAGCTTCTTGGAGATATTGCCGCCGAGAAAAGCTTCGTCACCGCCATACTTTCCATCCCCTACGATGGGCGTTCCCAAGGCAGCCATGTGCGCCCGTAATTGGTGCGTGCGTCCGGTGACCGGCATCATGGCAATCCATGACGCCTTCTTGCCGGTCGCTTCAAGCACCGTGTAATGCGTAATGGCGCGCTGAGCATCAGGATCGCCTTGCTTGGCAGGCACCACCCGTTCGCCGCCATGACCTGCATCGCGTTTGGCCAGGGGCAAATCGATAGTGCCTTGCAAAGGATGCGGAACCCCCATGCACAGGCCCCAGTAAATTTTCTCAACATTGCGGCCCTGAAACGCCTTGGAAAGTTTGGCCGCCGCATTGGCGGTTTTCGCCAACACCAGAACGCCGGAGGTATCTTTGTCCAGACGATGCACCAGCTTGGGCCGTTCGCCTTCGCCGTCTTTGGTAGGCGGTGGGCGCAAGCCTTCCAGCATGCCGTCGATGTGGACCTCGGTCTTGCTGCCGCCCTGCACGGCCAAGCCAGGTGGTTTGTTCAGGGCAAACATCTCGTCGTTCTCAAAGATCACGAGAGATCGAATGAACTCGCGCTCTTCCTCGGAGATGCGCTGGATCGGGCGGCGGCTGCCGGTGTCTTCATCATCCAAAGGCGGTACACGGACGGTTTGGCCGGTCTCAAGGCGTGCGTTGGCTTTCGCCCGACCGCCATCGACGCGGATCTGACCCTTGCGCAGAAGCTTTTCCAGCTTGCCGTGTTTGAGCGCCGGATAGTGCCGCTTGAACCAGCGGTCCAGACGCACGCCATCATCGGCTTCGGCAACTTCGATTTGTTGAACTCTACTCATGGGCGTTCTTTTATAGATTTGAGGGGTTTGAGCAAGCAGAAGCTACCTTCGGAAGTCCCTACTGTGGCCCCTTCCCCCCTTGCGGGGGAAGGTTGGGATGGGGGGTATGCCGCAGGCACTCTTGCGAGCCGATAGATCTCCACCCCCACCCGTCTCGCTTCGCTTGCCGACCTCCCCCGTCAAAGGGGGAGGTGATTTAAAGCATGTGACTACGACCAGATAGCCCGGCCAAGTATAAGACCCAGAAACAGCGCCCCAACCGACAAAACCACAGATGTCAGAACATATACCGCCGCGGGGCCATAGGAATGTTTCTCAATCAGGTTCGCGGTATCCAGAGAAAAGGCGCTGAAGGTGGTAAAACCGCCCAAAAAGCCAGTAACCAGCAGGACCCGCAGCTCCGGCGAGACAGAATAGCGCAGCGCCAGCGCCTCGACGAGCAAACCCATGGCAAGGGAGCCCGCCACGTTCACCGTGAGCGTCCCCCAGGGGAAATTTGGCCCCATGAGGCGCAAGGCAACGGACGCCACGCCATATCTCAGGCTCGCGCCGATCGCGCCACCAAGGGCAACCGATGCCCACATGGAAAGAGAGGATGTCATGGGCCTATTGCTATTGGGGTTTGGGGATCGAAGCAAGCCTGCCCACCAATCACCCTTCATTCACCTTTCGCCGGTTTTGGCCAAGGGGATATGGATCGGTTTCTACCTGTACAACGATAGTATTGTCGGCACCTTCGCGCTTGAATTCCATATGCCGTATCAAACCGAACATAAATTATGGTCCGCCCAAGTCTTTCCTGGGGATTGAAATCCTCATCCCGTGGCCACCAATAGAGGTGGCTGCCGTGCCGTGCCGGGGCAATTACACGAGCCAATCCTGGTATTGATTCGTGTCTGGCCCGTGTATCGAAGCCTATGCCATCTATTTCCATTGCAGTTTCATAGACGACGAATTCCTCCCGCCCCACAAGCAATTCATCATAGGTCTTCACTTCAATATAGATTCGCGTGCAAATTGGATTGAGAACCGATGTTGGAACGAGATGGCTTGTCACATGTTCATCAGACCAAATGTACTCGTGATTGGCCCGTTGGAGTTCCTCTGACCCCAGTGTTTCCAGCGATTGGAGAACCTCCGTGAGATCATAGTCGTGACCTGTGTAAGAACAGATCATGGGCTGGGGGTTTGTGGCATACACCCACCACGGTCCCTCAACAGGATCCTCGTACCCATGCCCCAAGAAGTTAGCTCCACCCCATGGCCATATGGATCCCCACCCCCAAATCAAAGTGATCATAAAGAGGAAAAGAAGTGTCGTAACGAACGCAGCAGGAACCACTGAAAACAAAAATCGGTATATCAATTCTCACCCCTGAATTACCTCAGGTCGAGCTTACCTCTTTCCGCAACTTTTCCCAATAGGCCAAACGCTTCTGGATTTCGCGTTCAAAGCCGCGTTCGGCGGGGGCATAGTAGACCTGCCGCGCACCCATTTCCTCAGGGAAATAGTTCTGGCCGGAGAAGCCGTGTTCTGTGTCCGGGTCGTAGACGTAATCCTTGCCATAGCCGATGTCTTTCATCAGCTTGGAGGGGGCGTTCAGGATATGTTTGGGGGGCAGCAGCGAGCCGGTTTCTTTTGCAGCGCGAGTGGCGGCCCCCATGGCCTTGTACGCCGCGTTGGATTTGGGCGCGGTGGCGAGATAGATGGTCGCTTGGGCCAGGGCCAGCTCACCTTCAGGGCTCCCGAGAAAATCATAGGTCTCTTTTGCGGCCAGCGCTTGGGTCGCGGCTTGAGGATCAGCAAGGCCGATGTCTTCATAAGCCATGCGCACCAGACGACGGCAAATGAACAGAGGGTCTTCGCCCCCTGCCAACATGCGCGCGAGATAATAGAGTGCCGCATCCGGGTCCGAGCCCCGCACCGCCTTATGCAATGCGGAGATGATATTGTAGTGGCCCTCTTGAGCTTTATCGTAGACCGGCGCGCGGCGTTGTACGGTTTCCACCAGCCCTGCCGGGTCAAGCAACTCCTCCGTATCAAGAGCAAAGAGCTCCTCAGCCAACGACAACAAAAACCGCCCGTCTCCATCAGCCATGGCTTTCAGGGTTTCGCGCGCCTCTACATCCAACGGTAATTTCTTGTTCTCGAATTCCTCAGCGCGGGTGAGCAACGCCTCCAGCGCGGACTGGTCAAGACGGTGGAGCACCAAGACTTGCGCGCGCGACAAAACAGCGGCGTTGAGCTCGAACGAAGGATTCTCAGTAGTAGCTCCTACCAGGATGATGGTGCCATCTTCCATGTGGGGCAGGAAGCTATCTTGCTGAGCCCGATTAAAACGGTGGATCTCGTCCACGAACAACAATGTGCCCTGCCCTGACAAGCGTCGCGCCTTGGCGGTCTCGAAGACTTTGCGTAGGTCGGCGACGCCAGAGAAGATGGCGGAGATCTGCTCAAAGGCCAAGCCCGCGTGGCCCGCCAGCAATCTTGCGATGGTGGTCTTGCCGGTGCCGGGTGGCCCCCAGAGGATGATGGAATTAAGCCGCCCCTGCGCGATCATCCGACCCAAGGGCGCATCGGACCCAACGATGTGATCCTGCCCCACAACTTCGCCGAGACTGGTGGGGCGCAGCTTGTCCGCCAAGGGGCGCGGGGCCCCCTCGTTCATGCCAGCTGATTCAAATAGAGTGGTCATACGTGCCCGCGGTTTTGGCGGGGCGTCCTACCCCCGCACCGTAAATGAATAGGTTTCCCCATGCCTTTCCATTAGCACTTCCCAGAAGTTTTGGCGATTGGCCGTGGCCTCTTCCAGATCTTCCACATAGAAAATGTCCTCGCCATTGATCTCCAGCACCACATCGCCGATGCGGAAAGGCAAGCGCCAGCCATTACGCCATTCAGCGCCGGTAATCACCACCCCTTGCTTCATGGGATCCACGCCGTTTTCCTCGTTAAAGGCAGGCGAGAGGTTGGCAACCGTGAGACCGTCAAAGGGGTGACGCCCCTCCAGCGTGGTGATGGCCCGCTCCGGCATCTCGGGCGGCGCTTCCAGACCCAATTCTGCGGTGCGCCGCCGTGAGCCGCGGATATATTCCAGCTCCACATCTGTCCCTGGGCTTTGAATGCCGGTTCTGTATCGCAGTGTGGCGGGATCGGTGATCTCAAATCCGCCCAGGGAGACAATGATATCGCCCGACTGCAGGCCTGCCTTATCTGCGGGGCCGTCTTCATAGACCTGGCTGACCAACGCGCCGGTGGGGGTGGCAAGGTCCATAGTCTCTGCGATGTCATTGGTGACGTCCTGAGAGGAGAGCCCCAACCAGGGTCGCACAATAGGTGTGCCTTCGATGGCGCTTTCCACCACCAGACGGACCATGTTCGCTGGGATGGCAAAGCCGATCCCGTTCGAGCCGCCGGAGCGGGAGAAGATCGCGGTGTTGATCCCCACCAGGCCGCCATCTAGCGTCACCAGCGCCCCGCCGGAATTGCCCGGGTTCACCGCAGCATCCGTCTGAATAAAGAATTGATAGTCCGAGACGCCCACTTGGGTCCGCGCTAACGCGGAGACAATGCCGGAGGTGACCGTCTGGCCCACACCAAAGGGATTGCCCAGAGCGAGCACCAGATCGCCCACTTCCAGACTGTCTGAATTTCGAAATGCCACGGTGGGGAGTATGTCCCCGCCCGGGTCGATGCGAAGCACGGCGATGTCCGTGCGCTCATCTGCCAGAATGACTTCGGCATCAAACTCCCGCCGGTCGGCCAAGGCCACGGTAATTTCCGTACCCCCTGCGATGACGTGATTGTTGGTAACGATGATGCCGTCCGCACTGACAATGACGCCGGAGCCAAGGGATTGTTGCGCCCGGGGTCTTGAGTTGCGGCCACCACCAAAGAAGCGCTCAAAGAAAGGATTGCCGGCATAGGGGGACTGTCGCCCGCGGATCTCTCGCCGGGAATAGACATTCACCACAGCGGGCGCTACCTCGCGCACCACTGGCGCATAGGAAAGTTGAACTTGGCTTTCAGATTCTGGCAGCTCGCGAATACCGCTTTCAGCATAGGCAAGCTGCGGCAAGGCCAGAAGCGCCGCGCCCAAGGCCAAGGCCGTCAGACATATCCAGAGGGCAATGTTTGGCTGTGAAACCGTGTCTGTCTTCGAACCTGATTTGGCCATAGCTTTTGCTACTCCCGTACCCTTGGAGATTCTCATGGGGCCATAGTACCACGGCGATCCTGTCACCAAAATGAACGGCCCGTGAGAAGGGTTAAGGGAGGATTTGAGTGGTGGTACCCCGCTTCTCAGCCTAACGATGCCCTCCTTTGGGACAATACGTCATTCCCGTACTTGATACGGGAATCTAGCGATCTCTCTGGTTAGGGGGGACGGAACGTGAAGGGCTCTTACAGCGTAATTTGTTCTGTCCCCGTTGGCTTTGCAACACTGTTAGATTCCCCGGTCGAGCCCACTATTGTCCGGTTTAACTCATCAGGTTGCGCTTCAACTGCAGCATCTTGTTGGGATCGATACCGATTTCAATATTTGAGACACTGTTTTCATTTGTGCCCAACGATAATCTGCCACCCCCACCCCTCACTTCGTTCGGACCTCCCCCATCCACAAGGGGGAGGTAATTATTGGTGCAATCATGCGGGTTTCGTCCCTTCCCCCCAACGTGGGGGAAGGTCAGGATGGGGGGGGTGCCGGAGGCATTTGGAGTTTCCCGGGAACCATTGGAATCTAAACCGGACAGTAGTGGGTCGAGCCGGGGAATGACTAATACGGAGGTGGATGGCCAAACAAAAAACGGCCCCTCTGTTTCCAGAGAGGCCATTTTGAATTCACATATGTCCCGGAAGGATCAATCCTCGTCGTCAGCGTCCACTTCGACGGGACCTGAATCCAGGCCCTTGGCGTCTTCGTCGCGATCCATCAGTTCGATCACGGCCATGGGCGCTGAATCGCCATAGCGGAAGCCCGCTTTGAGCACGCGAGAGTAACCGCCGGAGCGTTCCGCATAGCGGTCGGCCAGCACGTCGAACAATTTGATGACCATGGCATCGTCTTGCAGTTTTGAAGCTGCCTGACGACGGGCGTGCAAATCGCCGCGCTTACCCAGAGTGATGAGCTTGTCCATAATTGGCTTCAGCTCCTTTGCCTTGGGCAAAGTGGTTTTGATTTGCTCGTGCTTGATCAAGGCATTCGCCATATTGGAAAACATTGCTTTCCGATGGGTCTTGGTCTTGTTCAGCTTGCGGCCAGCATATCCGTGTCGCATTTTACTTCTCTTCTTTACCTAGTGGCTCAAGTTGCCCAACGGCACCTGAGACCAAACCTGATCAATAGTGATCTTCAAACCGCTTGGCCAGCTCTTCGATATTCTCAGGCGGCCAATTCGGTACTTCCATTCCAAGGTGCAAGCCCATAGAGGCGAGCACTTCCTTGATTTCATTGAGCGACTTGCGTCCGAAGTTTGGTGTACGGAGCATTTCTGCTTCCGTCTTCTGGATCAGGTCGCCGATATAGACGATGTTATCGTTCTTCAGACAGTTGGCAGAGCGAACGGAAAGTTCCAGCTCGTCAACTTTCTTCAGAAGCGCCGGGTTGAATTCCAGCTCAGGTTGGACCTCTTCAACTTCGCGCTCACGTGGCTCTTCGAAGTTCACAAAGATCTGCAGCTGATCCTGCAAGATGCGCGCGGCATAAGCGACGCTGTCATCCGGTGTGATCGTGCCATCTGTTTCGATGTCCAAGGTCAGTTTGTCATAATCAAGGATCTGACCTTCGCGGGTGTTCTCAACTTTATAAGATACACGCTTGACCGGGCTGTAGAGCGAATCCACCGGGATAAGACCGATGGGTGCATCTTCCGGACGATTGCGATCAGCCTGGACATAGCCCTTGCCGCTGTCGACGGTGAATTCCATGTGGATGGAAGCCCCTTCATCGAGCGTACACAGCACCAGATCCTTATTCAGGATTTCCACATCAGCCGTTTCCTGGATCTGAGCGGCGGTAACTTCGCCTGGGCCCGTCGCAGAAAGGGTAATGCGCTTGCGTTCTTCGGCATGCATACGCAGAGCGATTTGCTTGATGTTCAGCACCACGTCGGTGACATCTTCGCGAACGCCTGGGATCGAGGAGAACTCGTGCAGCACGCCGTCGATTTGGACAGAGGTAATGGCGGAGCCCTGAAGCGAAGACAGAAGCACACGGCGCAGGGCATTGCCCAACGTCAGGCCAAACCCACGTTCCAGCGGCTCAGCCACAACGGTGGCCAGGCGTGCAGGATCATGGCCCGGTTGAATTTCGAGCTTCATCGGCTTGATAAGTTCTTGCCAATTCTTTTGGATCACGTCCAAATCCTCACTTCTTAGGGCGCTTCATAAAAGAAGACGCCAAACCTCAATTGGTGCGGGTGCCAATAACGCGGGGGCCCGCAAATACGAATTCAGTTACACGCGGCGACGCTTGGGAGGGCGACAGCCATTGTGCGGGATCGACGTCACATCGCGGATCGATGTGATGGTGAAACCTGCAGCTTGCAGCGCGCGCAAGGCACTTTCCCGCCCTGAACCAGGACCGGAAACATTGACTTCCAACGTCCGCATGCCGTGTTCGGCAGCTTTGTTCGCAGCGTCTTCCGCAGCCATCTGTGCTGCATAAGGGGTCGATTTCCGCGAACCCTTAAAACCCATGGCGCCAGCGGACGACCAGGAAATTGCATTCCCTTGCGCATCCGTGATGGTGACCATCGTGTTGTTAAAGCTGGCGCTTACGTGAGCGACGCCTGAAGAGATGTTCTTACGCTCTTTGCGACGCGCCCGGACCGGTGCTTTTGCCATATTCTTAAACCCTTATCTCGCGCTATTTCTTTTTGCCGGCAATAGGCCTAGCCGGACCTTTGCGCGTACGCGCATTGGTGTGCGTACGCTGCCCGCGAACGGGAAGCCCACGACGATGGCGAAGACCGCGATAACAACCCAGGTCCATCAAACGTTTGATGTTCATGGAGACTTCGCGACGAAGATCACCTTCGACTTGATAGCCACTATCGATTGCTTCGCGGATCTGAATGACTTCAGCATCGCTCAGTTCATGCACCCGACGTTCGGCAGCGATGCCGACGGTGTCACAAATTTCCTTGGCCTTGGCTGGACCGATCCCATGGATGTAACGAAGCGCGATAACCACGCGCTTGTTGGTTGGGATGTTGACGCCTGCAATACGTGCCACAGCACGAACTCCTTCATATCCGCCGCTTGGGGGACTTTCCCGGGTTTTGTGTGAAGGGGCGGAATATAGCCCTCTTCTCCGGTCCGTCAACCTCGCGGTTTGTTGCTTTTTTACCCGTTTAACCGACGGAGGACTTTTTCAATCCCCTCGCCTACCTTTTCGATGGGTTTCATCCCATCAATGCCTTTTAACTTTCCTTGCGCCTCATAATAGGGCAGCAAAGGTGCCGTTTCTTTACTGTACCGGCCCAACCGGACCTTGAAGCTCTCCAGATTGTCGTCGGCCCGGCCTTCTTCCTTAAACCGGTTCTCAACCCGCGCGGTGAGCTTTGCCTCATCCACTTCCAGGTGGATTACAGCATCAATCTTTGTTCCTCGGCTCTGGAGCATATTGTCCAATGCCTCGGCCTGAGCGACGGTCCGGGGAAAACCATCAAAAATGTAGCCCCTGTTCGGACCGTTTTCGTCCATCCGCTCTTCAACCAGGCCAATCACGATCTCATCGGAGACCAAATCTCCGCGATCAATGATCGACGCAACTTTCTTACCCATTTCCGATCCGGTTGCCCGCACAGCGCGGAGCATTTCACCCGTGGACAACTGAATCATGGAGAACAATTCCACGAGACGTTTTGCCTGGGTGCCCTTGCCCGCAGCAGGAGGGCCGAAAAGGACGATGTTCATCTCTTGGATCCTCGCAGGCGGGCCTTTTTGATCAGACCCTCATACTGGTGCGCCAAGAGATGGCTTTGTATCTGTGCGACCGTATCCATGGTCACGGTTACAACAATCAGAAGAGACGTACCGCCGAAGGCAAGGCTCAACGCATATGTGCCGTAGATAAACTCAGGCAACAGGCAGACCGCGGTGATATAGAGCGCGCCCACAGCCGTAAGGCGGGTCAGCACATAATCGATATATTCCGCCGTTCGCTTGCCCGGACGAATGCCGGGAATAAAGCCGCCGTATTTCTTCAGGTTGTCCGCTGTGTCATCGGGATTGAACACAATCGCCGTATAGAAAAAGCAGAAGAAGATGATCAGGATCGCATAGAGCGCCATGTATATGGGCTGCCCCCGACCCAAAAAGATCATAAGCGTGGAAAGCCATTCAGGACCGCCGCCACCTTGAAAGCCGGCCATGGTCATAGGCAGCAGCAGCAAGGATGAAGCAAAGATCGGCGGAATAACACCAGCGGTGTTCAGTTTCAACGGCAGGTGCGAGGTTTCGCCCCCAAACATGCGGTTCCCGGCCTGGCGCTTTGGATATTGAACGATCAGGCGGCGCTGGGCCCGTTCCATGAAGACGATGAAAAACAAGGAAGCGATCAGCAAAGCTGCGATACCCAGCAGAACGTATCCAGGCATTGCGCCGGTGCGACCCAAAGACATGAACTGGGCAATGGTGCGCGGCAGTTCTGCGACAATGCCGGCGAAGATGATTAGGGAGATACCGTTACCCACGCCGCGTGCAGTGATTTGCTCACCCAGCCACAGCAGGAACATGGTGCCGCCCACCAGGGTGATCACGACAGAAAGCTTGAAAGTGATACCAGGATTAAGGGCGAAGTTGCCTTCAATGCCAGAAGCAATGGCATAAGCCTGTACTGCGGCCAACACCACGCAGAGATAGCGCGTGTATTGGTTGATCTGCTTACGACCGCCCTCCCCGTCTTTCTGGAGTTTCTCCAGATTGGGGCTCACTGTGGTCATCAAACGCATGATAATGGATGCCGAGATGTAAGGCATGATGTTCAGCGCAAAAATGGCCATGCGTTCCACCGCACCGCCCGCGAACATGTTGAACATACCGAAAACACCGCCGCCGCCAAAATTGGTCTGGAAGGCCCGGGAGAAAGCGTCGATATCAACGCCCGGCAGAGGGATAAAGGTCCCCAGACGGAAGACAATCAGGGCACCCAACGTAAACAGCAAACGCTCCCGCAACTCCTTTGCCTTGGCAAAGGAGGAGAAGTTGATATTCGCTGCAAGCTGTTCGGCGGCTGATGCCATGCGTCAGGTATCCTTACTCAGCTTTAGCTTTGGATTCAGCTTTAGATGGGGTCGCACGCTTGATTGTGCCACCGGCTTTTTCAACAGCTGCAATTGCAGCCTCTGAAGCGCCATCGACTTCCAGGTTCAGGCTGGCTTTCAGCTCACCCTTGGCCAGAATGCGCACACCATCTTTTTCCCGGCGAATGACGCCCGCTGCGATCAAGGCGGCAGCATCAACCACTTTAGAAGCATCCAGCTTGCCCGCATCCACAGCAACCTGCAGACGGGACAAATTGACCACTGCATGGGTCTTGGAGTTCAGCGCGTTAAAGCCGCGCTTTGGCAAACGCATATGGATCGGCATTTGGCCGCCTTCAAAACCCTTGATGGCGACGCCCGAGCGGGACTTCTGACCCTTGACCCCACGGCCACCGGTCTTGCCCTTGCCTGAACCAATGCCGCGACCAACCCGGGTACGGGTTTTGCGGGCACCTTTATTGTCTGAAAGCTCGTTCAGCTTCATGACACTTAATCCTTCAAACTCAATCTCTTACGACGCGTTGTTTACTCAGCGTCTTCGATAACGCGCACGAGGTGGTGCACTTTATTGATCATGCCGCGTACAGACGGCGTATCTTCCAAGGTCCGGCGATGATGCCGACGCCGCAGACCCAGGCCCACCAAAGTGGCGCGCTGATCTTTTGGCTGGCGGATCGGGCTACCGGTCTGCTCGATGGTCACCGTCTTGCCTTTTGCGGCCTTAGCCGGTGCAGCCTTTTTGGCAGCAGCTTTAGGAGCAGCCTTCTTAGGGGCAGCTTCTTTGGCAGCAGCTTTTGGCGCAGCCTTCTTAGGAGCAGCGGCTTTCTTGGCGGTTGCCTTTTTGGCAGTTGCCTTCTTTGCCGTGGTCTTCTTGGCAGCGGTTTTTGTGGTCGCCTTCTTGGCTGCAGTTTTCTTTGCTGCAGCTTTTGGGGCGGCTTTCTTTTCTTCGTCAGCCATTGGCCTTAATCCTTACTCGGTTGCCGCCATGGGATCAGAGACCCCATCGTTCCGGCGACCAACGATGTCACCAACCTTCTTGCCACGCTTGGCTGCGACCTGACGAGGAGAAGTCTCCTGCTTCAGCGCATCAAACGTTGCCCGCACCATGTTGTAGGGGTTGGAAGTCCCAACGGACTTTGCCACCACATCCTGGATGCCGAGGGTCTCAAATACTGCCCGCATTGGACCACCGGCAATGATGCCGGTTCCTGGAGGGGCCGCACGCAGAACAACCTTGCCCGCGCCGTGATGACCTTTGGTGTCGTGGTGAAGGGTCCGACCTTCACGTAGCGGCACGCGGATCATTTCGCGCTTTGCAGCTTCTGTTGCTTTGCGAATAGCTTCTGGCACTTCGCGGGCCTTACCCTTGCCAAAGCCAACGCGACCTTTTTGGTCACCCACAACCACCAGGGCTGCAAAGCCGAAGCGACGTCCGCCCTTTACCACTTTGGCAACGCGGTTGATGTGAACCAAACGGTCGACGAATTCGCTATCGCGTTCGTCGCGGTCTTTGCGGTCTTTTCTTTCCGGTCTCGCCATTGCGTGCCCGTCCTTTTCCTAAAACTTCAAACCGGCTTCGCGCGCACCATCAGCAAGCGCTTTAACCCGGCCATGAAACAAATAACCGCCACGATCGAACACGACCGTATCAACACCGGCTTCCTTCGCCCGCGCTGCGACCAGCTTGCCTACTTCGGTAGCTGCGGATTGATTACCGCCGTTGCTGCCGCGCAGGTCTTTTTCCAGTGTCGAAGCAGCTGCGATGGTCTTACCCGCCACATCATCGATCACCTGGGCATAGATATTGTTGGCCGAGCGGTGCACCGACAAACGGGCGCGTCCCTTGCTGACCTTGCGAAGTGAGGTGCGTACGCGATCGCGACGCCGCTCAAAGAGTGATTTGCCTTTGCTCATCGCCTTACTTCTTCTTGCCTTCTTTGCGGAAGATGAATTCATCCGCATATTTCACACCTTTGCCCTTGTAGGGCTCGGGGGGACGGAAACTGCGGATCTTTGCAGCGACCTCACCCACCTTTTGCTTATCAATGCCGGAAACCGTGATCTCCGTTTGCTTCGGCGTCACTACGTCGATTCCTTCTGGAACCGGGTAGATGACTTCATGGCTGAAGCCAAGCTGCATCGTCAGTTTCTTGCCTTGCGCCTGCGCACGATAGCCAACGCCGTTGATCTCCAGGTCCTTGGAGAATCCGGTCGATACGCCCTTGACCATGTTCGCAACGATTGTGCGGCTCATGCCCCACATCGCGCGTGCGCGCTGGGTATCCACGACGGGCGAGAGCTTCAGGCCCTCGTCGTCTTGCGCAATTGTTACGTCCTCAACAAGGGTGGCTTCGAGCTCACCCTTCTTGCCTTTGACTTTCACCGATTGCCCATCGAGGGTGACTGTAACACCGTCGGGAAGCGTGATCGGGGCTTTACCAATTCGTGACATCGTTTTCGCCTCTACTCTCTGCCAGCCGCGCTTAGTAAACGCGGGCGAGAATTTCACCGCCCACATTTTCGTTGCGCGCTTTCGCGTCCGACATCACGCCCTTCGGCGTCGACACAATGGAGATACCAAGACCGTTGCGCACCAGCGGCAGGTCTTTCACAGCGGAATAAACCCGCCGACCTGGCTTTGAGATCCGCTTGATCTCGGAAATCACAGGCGCGCCATCGAAATACTTCAGCTCAATTTCCACGACAGGAAACTCACCGGTCTTTTCAACAACGGTAAAGCCGCGGATATAACCTTCGTCTTCCAGAACGTTCAGCACGCTGACACGAAGCTTCGAAGAAGGTGAGCTACATTTGGATTTGCCGCGCATATGCGCATTGCGGATACGGGTGAGCAAATCGCCTACTGGATCACTAAATGACATTGCAGCTCTCCCTTACCAGCTCGACTTGACCATGCCGGGGATCTGCCCCGACGAAGCCAACAGTCGTAGTGAAATCCGAGACATTCTCAGCTTGCGATAATACCCGCGCGGACGACCCGTCACTTCGCACCGATTACGGACACGAATGGGGGCAGAATTCCGCGGCAGGGCCGCAAGTTTCAAACGCGCTGCGAAAGCTTCTTCCACAGGCGTGTCTTTATCTGATGCAATTGCCTTGAGACGAGCGCGCTTGGAGGCAAATTTCTTCACCATCCGCTTGCGACGTTCGTTCTTCTCGACGGCACTCTTCTTCGCCATGTTTTTCTCCGGTCTGTCCGTTTCGCTTCAACTCAGTTCCTTACTCGGGAAATGGGAAGTTGAAGTGACGCAACAGCTCCTTTGCTTCTTCATTTGTGTTTGCACTGGTGCAAACAATGATGTCCATGCCCCAGATCGTATCCACTTTGTCGTAGTCGATTTCCGGGAACACGATGTGCTCTTTCAGGCCCATGGCAAAGTTGCCGCGGCCGTCAAAACTCTTCGGGTTCAGTCCGCGAAAATCTCGCACGCGCGGCAGAGCCACGGTGATGAGACGGTCGAGGAACTCGTACATGTGGTCGCCGCGCAGGGTGACTTTACAGCCCAGCGGCATGTCATCACGCACCTTGAAACCAGCAATGGATTTCTTGGCACGGGTCACAATTGGCTTTTGGCCTGCAATCATGGTCATGGCTTCAACGGCACTTTTCACCTTCTTGGTGTCATTAACCGCTTCGCCGACGCCCATGTTGAGCACGACTTTTTCGACGCGCGGGGCCATCATCAAGTTCGCATAAGAGAACTTCTCGATCATCGCCGAACGCACAACGTCCGTATAATGCGTCTTCAGACGCGGAATATAGTTTTCAACCTCAGGCATCGATCACTTCTCCTGAAGCTTTAGCGAAGCGGACACGGCGTCCATCTTCGAGTGTTTTGATCCCTACCCGAGTGGAATTCCCCGTCTTGGGGTCCACCAGAGCAATATTGGAAATGTGGATGGTCGCTTCTTTTTCGACAATCCCGCCAGCCTGGGTTTGCGAAGGCTTGGTATGGCGCTTGACCATATTCACGCCCCGCACCAGCGCACGAGCATCTTTAGGCATGACCTGAATGATCTCACCCTTTTTGCCCTTGTCGCGGCCGGAAAGAACGACAACGCTATCGCCCTTCTTGAATTTCTTGCTCACGTTATCCGCTTGCACTTTTAGCTTCTTGCCCATGGTTAGATCACCTCCGGTGCGAGGGACACGATCTTCATGAACTTGCGAGACCGCAGTTCACGGGTCACAGGGCCAAAGATACGCGTGCCAATGGGCTCCATGTTCTGGTTGACCAGAACAGCCGCATTGCCGTCGAAACGGATTGCGCTACCGTCGCTGCGACGAATTTCCTTCGCCGTACGCACGACGATGGCTTTGAGCACATCACCCTTCTTCACGCGACCCCGGGGAATAGCTTCCTTCACGGAGACGACAATGATGTCGCCCACAGAAGCATATTTCCGCTTGGAGCCACCCAAGACCTTGATGCACTGAACGCGTTTTGCGCCGGAGTTATCGGCCACGTCCAAGTTTGTTTGCATCTGGATCATCGGTCCAAACCTTTCATTCCGTAGCGAGACCTCTTAGGAGGCGTCGGCTACAACTTCCCAGCATTTCAACTTCGAAACCGGACGGCATTCGCGGATACGAACTTCCTCGCCCATTTTCACAGCATTGTTCTCATCATGCGCATGGTACTTCTTTGACCGACGCATGGTCTTTCTCAAGATCGGATGCGTAATGCGACGTTCAACAAGAACAACAACTGTCTTGTCGCCTTTGTCGCTGACTACACGTCCGGTAAGAATTCGTTTCGGCATCTTCTTCTCCTCAGTGCCTAAGCGGCGCTCTCAGCAGCCACTTTCTGGCTCAGGATCGTCTGTACACGGGCCACATCACGACGAACGTCACGAATGCGAACTGTGTTTTCCAACTGGCCGCTTGCCATCTGAAAGCGCAGGTTCAACTGCTCCTTCTTCAGCTTTGCCAGCTCATCGCGGAGCTGATCAACGGTCATATCTCTTACCTGGCTAGCCTTCATCGGCTTTTTCCTTCTAAATCCTGCGCCTAACTGGCTTCAAGGCGTTGGATGAACTTGCATGACATGGGCATTTTCGATGCGCCCAACAGCAAAGCTTGTTGCGCAACATCTGGCGTCACACCATCAATCTCAAAAATGATCCGACCGGGCTTAACCCGAGCGGCCCAAAATTCCGGTGTACCCTTACCTTTACCCATCCGCACTTCGGTCGGTTTCTTCGACACAGGCACATCTGGGAAGATGCGGATCCACACACGACCCTGCCGCTTCATGTGGCGGGTAATCGCACGACGCGCGGCTTCAATCTGACGAGCCGTGACCCGTGCAGGAGCCTGCGCTTTCAGACCAAAGGCGCCAAAGTTGAGCGCCGTTCCGCCTTTCGCATTGCCGTGGATACGGCCCTTATGCGCTTTACGGAATTTGGTACGTTTCGGTTGCAGCATAACCTAATGCCTCTTATTCAAACTATTTACGTGGTCCACGTTGGCGGCCAGTATCCGGGCCCCCTTCGTTGGAACGTTTTTCTTGTGCCATCGGATCGTGTTCCATGATCTCACCTTTAAAGATCCAGACTTTGATGCCGATGATGCCGTAAGCGGTTTTTGCTTCCGTCGTGCCGTAGTCGATGTGAGCCCGCAGCGTATGAAGCGGCACACGACCTTCGCGGTACCATTCGGTCCGTGCGATTTCCGCACCGCCCAAACGACCACCACAATTGATACGGATGCCCTCGGCGCCCAGGCGCTGTGCATTTTGCACCGAGCGCTTCATGGCGCGACGGAAAGCAATCCGGCGCTCAAGCTGCTGCGCGATGTTTTCGGCAACCAGTTTGGCGTCAATCTCAGGCTTACGAACTTCAACGATGTTTAGGTGAACTTCGCTGTCGGTGAATTTGCCCACATCCGAACGCAGCTTTTCGATGTCTGCGCCCTTCTTGCCAATAACAAGACCAGGGCGTGCAGAATGCAAGGTCACGCGGCACTTCTTGTGAGGCCGTTCAATGATCACGCGGCTAACGCCGGCTTGCTTCAGCTTGTCCGTGAGAAATTCACGAATCTTCAGATCTTCCTGCAACAGTTGGCCGTATTCACCGGTCTTTGCGTACCAGCGGCTATCCCAGGTGCGGTTGATGCCCAAACGAAGGCCAATTGGATTTACTTTATGACCCATCTCAACTTTCCTCCGTCTCGCGGACGACGATCGTAATTTCACTGAACGGCTTCAGGATCTTGCCCACGCGACCGCGTGCACGAGGCCGAAACCGTTTCATCACCAGGTTCTTGCCAACCCATGCTTCGGAGACGATCAGCTGATCGACATCCAGGTCATGGTTGTTTTCCGCATTGGCGATGGCTGATTGCAAAATCTTGCGAACAGACACAGCGATGCGCTTCCTGGAAAACTCAAGTTCGTTCAAGGCGCGCTCGACTGAAAGACCCCGGATGGACTGGGCCACCAGGTTCAGCTTTTGAGGGCTCGTCCGTATAAGACGACCCTTGGCGCGTACCTCGTTATCGGGGAGCGACCGCTCTCTCTTGGGCTTGCCCATTATTTCCTCTTTGCCTTCTTATCCGCGCCGTGACCGTAGTAGGTCCGCGTTGGTGCGAATTCACCGAGCTTATGACCAACCATGTCTTCGTTGATCATCACCGGAATGAATTTGTGGCCGTTATAAACGCCGAATGTAACCCCGACGAATTGCGGCAGCACCGTGGACCGACGCGACCAGGTCTTGATGACCTCTTTGCGACCGGAACCAGCAACGGCTTCCGCCTTCTTCAAGATGTATCCGTCGACGAACGGACCTTTCCAAACAGAACGTGACACTGTTCTTAGCTCCTATCGGGACTTGCGCGCGTGACGTGAGCGCACGATGAATTTGTCCGAACCCTTGTTCTTCTTGCGGGTACGCTTGCCCTTCGTAGGCTTGCCCCAAGGGGACACGGGGTGACGACCACCAGAGGTACGGCCTTCACCACCACCATGAGGGTGATCCACCGGGTTCATGGCAACACCACGAACCGCTGGACGCTTGCCAAGCCAGCGCTTACGGCCAGCCTTGCTCAACTTGATGTTTGCGTGATCCGGGTTGGAAACTGCACCAACCGTTGCCATGCAGGTGCCAAGGATCTTGCGCTGCTCACCAGAGTTGAGGCGCACAATGGCGTAATTCATGTCACGGCCCACAAGCTGCACATAGGTGCCGGCGGAACGTGCGATTTGAGCGCCCTTGCCTGGCTTCATCTCCACATTGTGGATGATGGTGCCCACAGGGATTGACGCCAGCGGCATGGCATTGCCCGGCTTAACGTCAACTTTTTCGCCCGCAATAATCTGATCGCCAACGGCAAGACGTTGTGGCGCAATGATATAGGCCAGGTCACCGTCTTCGTATTTGATCAACGCAATGAACGAGGTGCGGTTGGGATCGTACTCAATACGCTCAACCGTTCCGACCACATCCATCTTCCGGCGCTTGAAATCCACCATGCGGTAGGTGCGCTTGTGGCCCCCACCGATGCGGCGCGCGGTAATGCGACCGGTGTTGTTACGACCGCCGTTCTTGGTCAAACCCTCAGACAAGGTCTTCTCAGGCTTGCCTTTGTAGAGGCCAGACCGATCCACCTGCACAAGGCCGCGCTGGCCCGGGGTGTTTGGTTTGTATTTCTTCAGTGCCATGACTGATGAACCCTTATTCTACTCTCTTGGCCTTAAAGACCGGATGTTACGTCGATGGACTGACCATCCTTCAACGTCACGATGGCCTTTTTGACATCGCTACGCCGATAAGGACGCCCACGGAACTTTTTCGACTTGCCTTTGGTGAGGATCGTATTCACGGCCTTCACTTCGACTTTGAAAAGTTGTTCGATGGCGCTCTTGATTTCTGGCTTCGAAGCTTCTCTGCGAACTTCGAAAACCACTTGATTGTTCTCAGACGCCATCGTCGATTTCTCGGTAATGACAGGCTTTACAATCACGTCAAATGCTTTGAGGTCACTCATTTGAGGCGTGCCTCCAATTGCTCAACAGCCGCGCGCGTCAGCACCAGCGTGTCGTGACCAAGAATGTCCCGCACGTTTGCACCTTGTGACGGCAGCACATCCACATAAGGGATGTTTTGCGCTGCAAGTTTCAGGTTCGTATCAACCTCAGCACCATCAATCACAAGAACGTTTTTTGCGCCCAACTTGGCGATAGCGTCTTTGAGGTCTTTGGTCTTCGGCGCCGCCAATTTCGCGTCGTCAAGAACGATCAGCGTCTTGTCTGCCATCTTGGTGGAAAGTGCATGACACATACCAAGCCGGCGAATGCGCTTTGGCAGGTCCGTGTCATGGCTGCGCACGACAGGCCCGTGAGCCTTGGCACCACCGATAAAGATGTTCGACTTGCGATCACCGTGACGAGCACCGCCGCCACCTTTTTGCTTGCCGAATTTCTTACCAACGCGATTGATCTCGCTGCGGGTCTTGATCTTGTGATTGCCGCCGCGTGCTTTGTTGGCCTGCCAGGTCACCACGCGATGGAGGATGTCTTTGCGAGGCTCAAGGCCATAGATCGCATCGTCAAGCTCGATATCGCCAGCTTTGCTAGCATCCAGTTTCAGGACGTCGAGTTTCATTATTCGGCATCCTTCTTGTCTTCAGTAGCATCCGCTACAGGTGCTTCAGCAGGAGCTTCAACAGCGCTGGCATCATCCGCAAGTTTGAAAGAACCCGGGAAGGGAGCTGCCTCAGGAAGTTGCTTCTTCACAGCATCCCGAATGGTGCACCAACCGCCCTTGGAGCCTGGCACAGCGCCCTTGATCAGGATTAACCCACGATCAAGATCGATGCGCACGACTTCCAGGTTCTGCGTTGTCACGCTTGCAGAGCCCATGTGACCAGCCATCTTCTTACCCTTGAAGACGCGGCCCGGGTCCTGACATTGCCCCGTGGAGCCGTGTGATCTGTGTGAGATCGAAACACCGTGCGTTGCGCGCAAGCCGCCGAAGTTGTGGCGCTTCATGGCACCGGCAAAGCCTTTACCAATTGAAGTGCCCGACACATCAACATGCTGGCCCGGTACGAAGTGGTCAGCGGTAATTTCCGCGCCCACGTCGATCAGGTTCTCAGAGCTCACGCGGAACTCCGTCACCTTGCGCTTGGGTTCAACCTTGGCAACAGCGAAATGGCCCCGCATACCGCGTGACGTATTCTTCGCCTTGGCCAGGCCGGAGCCCAACTGAAGCGCTGTATACCCATCTCTGTCTTCCGTCCGCTGAGATACGACCTGACACTTGTTCAGCTTCATAACGGTAACCGGCACATGCCGACCATCGTCGTTGAACACGCGGGTCATTCCCACCTTCTGTGCGATAACTCCTGAGCGCATGGCTCAATCGCCTCCTTAACCTCGTCAGCTCTGATTTAGAGCTTGATTTGAACATCCACACCAGCAGCCAGGTCGAGCTTCATCAAAGCGTCAACCGTCTGAGGTGTAGGATCAACAATGTCCAGAACGCGCTTATGCGTCCTGATTTCAAACTGTTCGCGGCTCTTCTTATCGATGTGCGGACCCCGCAGCACCGTAAATTTCTCAAGCCGTGTTGGCAGCGGAATTGGTCCGCGCACCTGTGCGCCGGTCCGCTTTGCCGTATTCACGATCTCACGTGCCGAATTATCGAGCACGCGATGATCAAAGGCTTTGAGCCGGATGCGTATGTTCTGTCCTTGCGCGGCCATATTCTTTCCTGCCTAACCGAACGGTTTTTCCAATTTCAAAAAACGAACCGGACCGGGCATGACCCGATCCGGCAATTAAGTCTTATTACTCGATAATTTTTGAGACAACGCCGGCGCCAACGGTGCGGCCGCCTTCGCGGATGGCGAAGCGGAGCTTCTCTTCCATCGCGATGGGAACGATAAGTTCCACATTCATCTCAATATTATCACCGGGCATCACCATTTCGGTGCCCTCAGGCAATTGCACTACACCGGTCACATCCGTCGTCCGGAAGTAGAACTGAGGACGATAGTTGGTGAAGAACGGCGTATGACGACCGCCCTCGTCCTTGGTGAGGATATAGGCCTCAGCAATGAACTTGGTGTGCGGGGTCACGGAACCGGGCTTGACCAGAACCTGGCCGCGCTCGATGCCTTCGCGCTCGATACCGCGCAGCAAGCAACCAACGTTGTCGCCTGCTTCACCGCGATCAAGCAGCTTGCGG
>JAJFIL010000045.1 GCA_021774965.1 Alphaproteobacteria bacterium | reverse complement strand
TTCAGCGGCGGGGTTGAAGGTTTCAATGATTCCTTGCGCGTCGAGAGTGATGATTCCATCGAGGGCGTAATCCACGAGGGTGCGGATTCGGATTTCTCTTTCCAGTACTTTTTCCTGGGCGCGGTTCCGCTCTTTCTGCATACGTATCTGCATCAGGTGCATCAACAGGGCAATCAGCGAAGCGATAATCAATAAACCAAAAACCGATAGAAACCCCCGCGACATGGCGTGAAGAGGGGCAAAGGCTTCGTCAGCGTCGATTTCCGTGGCCACACCCATATAGTGGCTGGGGAGCCAGGTCCAGGCCCCCACCACCTGAACTCCACGGTAATTGTGATAACCCTCCAGATTCACCCCCGATTCCCCTTTCACAGCGCTGGCGGCCATTAAGGTCAAAGAAGCGCCGCGATTTTCATTACGAGGGGACAGAGGCTGGACGATTGAATTTTTTTCCGGGTCGCTCAGGTGGATTTTTAATATGGCAGATGAATCGCTTTCACCAAGCAGTCCTTGCATTTTCAGTTGGTCGATGAAACGGCTTTCGGTCAGAAGGAAGCCCGCGTCGTTAAAAGCGTAGGATTCTCCCGTATTACCAGAACGGGTCGCTTCCAGAATATGGGTGAATTCCACCTCCGGGCGGAAGCGGAAAGCCAAAACTCCACGAACCTGGCCGGCGTCATTTCGAATCGGTGCAGAGGCAAACATGGTGGGTCGATTGGGCTGCCAATTCCCTTGACTATCCGGTAAGTCCACTTCGCCGGAAAAGGGGTGAGACACGACCGTATCCCCTTGCAAGGAACGGTAAAAAAAATCCGACCGTTCAATCAATTTTCGTTTGCCGATGGCGTCGTCTAAAAGAGCGCCGACCTGAAACCCGGTTGGGTCCAAAATAACAAAGCCAATGAAGCCGTATTTTTGGCAAACATTTCCCAAATGTTCCCGGAGCCACAGAAGTTCCGCAGACTGTTTCAGAACCTCGGCGGGCACATCCTCTTTTTGCGCGATTTTTATTAGAGAAACTATTTTAGCTCTTATTTCAGGTTGGCTGGTCAACACCTCGGCGTCCCTTTTTTTATCCTTGATCCAATTATCGAGGGACGCTATTTGGGACGAGAGCAGGGTCTGCAACTGAGCCGAAAGGTTGGCTTTCATTTCCCTCTCCACAGCGCTATGGCCGTACCACCCGATGGCGGCAAGTAAAATGATGGTGACTATGGATAAAGCCAGGTTAGGAAAAACCGATGTGGAAAACGTATTTTTTAGAAGCGGTATTTTTTGAAAGGAAGCAGATTTGGGCTCTGATTCGAAGGTTTCCATACAACTATTTTAAAGCATAACCCTTTTAAAATCAATTGAGTTGGTGTGGCAGGCGGATGAAGACCTTTGCCTAAGTCCCGTTTTCTGTTTTTTTGTTTAGTGGTGCAGGCTTTCCAGCCTGCGTGAGGGCACAGTCGGAAAAGGTGTGCTACCGATGTGCCGCTACAATGCGTGGGTGTCTGCTGTAAAAGTTATTTTCGTGCTTACGCAAAGGTCCCTTTCGGACGTAGGCGGGGCTTTCCTTGAGGACGGTTTCAGGGATTTGCCGACCTGAATACGTGAATCAAGCGGGTTGCTGAAAAACTATTTTTGAAGCCCTGAAATGTTAATTCCAGGCTCTGCGGTTTAATTGAAGAAGTGGTGGCACAGGCTTTCCAGCCTGTGGGTACAGCCCGGAAAGCCCGTGTTGCTTAAAAGTTAAAATTTATAAAACTTAAATCACTGACAGGTTTTTTCCTCATTCAGCAACTGGCTAGGAGGTTGTCTTATTCTTGGAAAATGTATTGAGTTTGTATTCGATACTGTCGATGAGCGCCTGCCAGCTGGCCTCGATGATATTTTCCGATACGCCGACCGTGCCCCATTTGGCGTGATGATCCCCGGATTCTATCAGGACCCGGATTTTAGAGCGGGTGCCTTTTTTTTCGTCCAGGATTCTCACTTTATAGTCGAACAAATTCACCTCTTCCAGCTCCGGATAAAACTTCACCAGGGCTTTCTGGATGGCTTTATTCAGGGCATCGACCGGACCCGTTCCTTCGGCGGCGGTCACTTCTAAAACGCCATTGACGCGAATCTTGACAGTGGCCTCGGAAATCGGTTCTTCGTCCTCCTGGCGTTTTTCGACGATGACCCGGAAGCCGACGAAATCAAAGAAGGTTTCTTTATCGCCCAGAGCATCGTGCATCAATAATTCGAAGGAGCCTTCCGCGCCTTCGTACTGATAACCGAGGTTCTCCAAAGATTTTAAATTATCAAGAATTTTCCTGATTTTTGGGTCGCCGCCGTTGACATCGATGCCGAATTCTTTCGCCTTGAAGAGGATATTACTTTTCCCCGACAGGTCGGAAATTAAAATGCGCTGGCGGTTGCCAACGGATTCGGGGTCGATGTGCTCGTAAGTGAGCCGGTTTTTTTGAATCGCGCTCACATGAATGCCGCCTTTATGGGCGAATGCACTGTGGCCGACATACGGCTGGTGATTCCAATGGCCTTTATTGGCCAATTCATCGACAAAGGAAGAAACCCCTTTCAGGCTTTTCATTTGAGCGTCGGTCACGCAATCCATTCCCATCTTCAATTTTAGATTGGGGATGATGGAGACCAGATTGGCGTTGCCGCAACGTTCTCCGTAACCGTTGACCGTTCCCTGAACCTGTTCGGCCCCGGATTGCACGGCTTGCAAGGAATTGGCCACGGCCAGCTCGGAATCGTTATGACAATGAATCCCCAGTTTGACGTTCATTGAATTTTTCACGTCCTGGAATATTTTGCTGATCTCCCAGGGCATGGAACCGCCGTTGGTGTCGCACAGAACGATCCAGTCGGCACCTGCCGATTCGGCTTCTTTCACCACTTTCAGGGCGTATTCGGGATTGGATTTGTAGCCATCGAAAAAATGCTCGGCGTCAAACAACACTTCCTGGCCGTGCTTTTTTAAATACGACAGGCTCTCGGAAACCATGCGCAAATTTTCATCCTGATTGGTGGATAACGCCTGATGCACATGCAGATCCCACGATTTTCCGAAAATGGTGATCACTTCAGTCTCTGCCTTGAGGAGGTGCTGGATATTGGCGTCCGCCTCTACAGTTTTTTCCGGATAGCGCGTGCATCCAAACGCCGCCACTTTGGCATTTTTCAAGGTGATGTGTTTCACCTTTTCGAAGAAGTCCATATCCTTCGGGTTGGACCCCGGCCAGCCGCCTTCGATATAGTGAACTCCCAACGCGTCCAGTTTGTGGGCGATGCGAATTTTATCTTCCACGGTGAAGGAGACATCTTCCGATTGGGAACCGTCTCTTAATGTGGTGTCGTATATTTTGATTGCTCGCATGGGCTACAACGCTTTCATCTTTTTAGCCGTCGCCGGGACGGAATCTTCACAGGCAACCTGAGTCGGCTCCGACTTCAAGCCAAAGGCCTCGTGTAAAGCGCGCGTGGCGAGTTCGGTATACTTTTCGTCGATCACACAGGAAACCTTGATTTCCGAGGTGCTGATCATCAGGATATTGATATTTTCTTTAGAGAGAGTTTGGAACATGGTGGCCGCGATCCCCGAATGGCTTTTCATGCCCGCACCGACAATGGAGATTTTGCAGATGTTAGAATCAGCGGTGATTTTGGCCGCCTTGATTTCCTGATTCACCTGGTTCATCACGTCCATCGCGTCTCTCAGATGTTCGGTGGTGACGGTGAAAGAAATGTCCGTGTGTCCCTCCTCACTGATATTCTGAATAATAATGTCTACCGAGACCGAGGCGTTAGCGAGCGCCTTGAATAACTTGCCGGCGATTCCCGGTTGATCGGGCACGCCCTT
>JAJFIL010000044.1 GCA_021774965.1 Alphaproteobacteria bacterium | reverse complement strand
AGATTCATTCTGGAAAATGGTTCCACGGCGGGCTTCAAGCGCAGGAGCCAGCATTGGTCTTCCTGTTCTCCTTGGACGTTTAAATGAGACACGACCAATCGAAATACTCCCTCGGGCAGTTGCACAAAGGGCAGTTCGGTGGCTGAAGAAACCGAATCAAATGGAGGATTGTATTTGGACGTTTCCTTCTCCAACAGGTCGATCATGTCGCGCGGCAGTCGCTGACCCGCTGGGAACGGCAAAATTTGTGAAAACGCCGGATTGCGGAATAGGATGCGGTGATCGAGGCTGATAAGCGCCATCGCGGTGGGAACTTCCGCCAACGTCTCCGATAACGCTTTGTATTTTTTCAATTCCTCATTCAACGCCACGGTTTTGATTACCTGTAAAAGGTGGGGCTGAAGGAGTTCCAGGACACGGATATCCCTAAGAGTAAAAGGTTTGTCAAAAGGGAAACGGCGGTGAATTCCGAATGCCAGACTAAAATCTGGACGGTCTATGGTTGCCAGAACATTTTTTGTCTGCCTCAAAGCCGAGCCTTTGCTCTCCTTAAATTCAGGGTGCTCCGAAAAAAACAGGTCCTTCTCTTTTTGGAAATTTTCTCTGGGAATATCGATATCATGGGCGACAACCGAACGGGTCGTGGCCGCTATCTTTTGAGGAATTGAGTATTGATATGGGATAAAGATATCGATTAATTCCGTCTCTTTTTCTGGTATCCCTGTGCTACCGATAAGTTTGGGATTGTGCAGTTGTTCAGAGGAAAAATCGACATCGAACCAAGCCCACATGGCAGACTGCGCCTCAAATAAAGGAAGAAGATGTTTCTGAACGGAGTTTCTGATATCCAAACGAGTGCGGCATTCGTGCATCTGGACAATCATGTCAAGGATGGCGAGGTAGTCCGATTCGGGAAGAGAGGGGGTATGTCGAGTTTGGTTCACGGTTCAACCTTTTCCTTTAATTTATTTTTTAAATGGTGTGAGTCCAATTTCTAAATATTAAATAGTGTTTCATATTTAAGAGCCTTCTTGATTTAGCAGGGCAACCAGTTTCGCCCGGGTTTGAACGTTCAGTTTTTTATGGATATTCTTGTTGTGGTTTTTTACCGTGTGAATGCTGATGAACAAGCGGCCTCCAATTTCCTTGTCGTCCATTCCGTCACGGATCAAGGAGGCGATTTCCATTTCCCGCGCCGTGAGGCCCCCTTCCTGCATCAGGAGATTCATTTTGGAAAACGGCTCCACTGCGGGCTTCAACCGCAGGAGCCAGCATTGGTCTTCCTGTTCTCCTTGGCCGTTTAAAAGAGACACAACCAATCGAAACACCCCCTGAGGCAGTTTTACAAAAGACAGTTCGGTGGCTGAAGAAACCGAATCAAATGGAGGACTGTATTTGGACGTTTCCTTCTCCAACGGGTCGATCATGTCGCGCGGCAGTCGCTGACCCGCTGGGAACGGCAAAATTTGCGAAAACGCCGGATTGTGGAACAGGATGCGGTGATCCAGACTGACCAGGGCCATGGCCGTAGGAACATCCGCCAACGTCTCCGCCAGCGATTTATATTTTTTCAATTCCTCATTCAGAAAAATGGTTTTAATACACTGGATGATATGCGGGTGCAGGAGTTCCATGACTCGAACATCGCGAAGATTGAATGCCTGGATATTTGGGAAAATCTTATGAATTCCAACTCCCACCATGTTGTCGGACCGATCAAAAAGAATCATGCCCCCATGGGCTTTATCTATATAAGGGTAATCCTCCTTTTTATACTCAGGATTTTCCCTGAAAAATCTTTCAAAGTCCTTCTGAATTAATTTTAGAGACATACTGGTGTCCGTGCTGGTTACCTTAAGATTGGTTTGGGTGGCTATTCTTTGCACCTCAGTTAAGTACGCAGGAACTTTATCTAGTACAGCATCATATTTTGTTTGATAACCAATGCTATCTATGGTCCGGCAATTCCTTGGTCCGATTGTAATGTCTATGTCCGCCCACAGGTAAGTTGCCTTGTCCGCATACACTAGCGGAAGCAGGTTATCCTGAAAGCAGGATTTAAAATCTGATCGAGTCCGGCAGTCATGAAATTTCTGGATCAAGTCCAAAACGGCCAGGTAATCTGACTCTGGAAGTGACGTTTTAGAATCGTTATCTTTTCCTCGCATGGTTAACCCTGTTCAGTTCATCCGTTGGTATTGTCATTGCCATTCAACAGCGCAACCAGTTTCGCGCGGGTGTGGACGTCCAACTTTTGATGTATGTTCTTGACATGGTTTTTTACCGTGTGAATGCTGATGAACAAGCGGCCTCCAATCTCCTTGTCGTCCATTCCGTCGCGGATCAGGGAGGCAATTTCCATCTCCCGCGCCGTGAGGCCCCCTTCCTGCATCAATAAGTTCATTTTTGTAAACGGCTCAATCGCTGGTTTGAGCCGCAAGAGCCAGCCCTTGTTTTCTTCCTCGCCATCCCGGTTCAGCAAAGTCAGATTCAACCGGAACACTCCTTCTGGAATTCTATAAAACGGCAGTTCGATGGCCGAAGAATCGAGACGGTAAGGAGGGGAAAATTTGATTGTTTCTTTGCCGATCAAGTCCGCCATTTCTTCAGGCAACTGTTGCCCCACTTCCATGGGCAGTAATTCCTGGAACGCTTGATTAACAAAAATGATCCGGAATAATGTATTGACCAGGGCCACGGCCGTAGGGATATCCGCGAGTTCTTCCGCCAGACCCCGGTGATGGGCCAGGGATTCATGCAACATTACGGCATTCATTCTTTGCCAGAGGTGTGGGCGAATCAACTCCAGCATCCGCACATCCCGCAAGGTATAAGACTTGCCATTACCCGACCATCTATGAATTCCAATCGCGGATTGAAAATCAGGCGGATCAAGAGATGCTAAAATCTTTTCCATTCGCGGCAACAAGGATTCTTCCCGGTTATATTCAGGGTGATCCTTGAAAAAACGCTCAACATCATTAAGATTATCAGCTCCAGGAATATCGACGTCGGTTGCAATCACCCAGCGCGAGGAGGTCATTAATTTTTGGGTGATCGACTTTTGATAGGGAACACATTCAGCCATATGCTGGAATTGCTTTTCAGGAATGCCTACAGCATCAAATATTTTCGAATTAGCAAAACTGGCTCCCGGTAAGTCGAAATCGCCCCAACCCCAAGCCGCGGATTGGGCTTCAAATAAGGACAGAAAATTCACTTCAATGCAATTTTTTAGTTCCTGGCGGGTCCGGCACTGGTGAATATTGGTAACCACACCCAGAATGGCGAGGTAATCTGACTCTTGAAGAGAGTGGGTGTGTCGAGTTTGTTTCACGGTCTAACCTTATCTTCATTTTTTTTAAGTGGCTTGGGCCAAATTACAAAAGTTTAAAAGTATATTTCATCTTAAAGAGCGTTATTTATTCAGCAGGGCAACCAGTTTCCCCCGGGTGCGAACGTTCAGCTTTTGATGGATATTCTTGTTATGGTTTTTTACCGTATGAATGCTGATGAACAGCCGATCGCCAATCTCACGGTCATCGATTCCATCGCGAATCAAGGAGGCGATTTCCATTTCCCGCACCGTCAATCCCACCTCCTGCATAAACAAGTTCATTTTGGAAAATGGTTCCACCGCAGGTTTCATGCGCAATAGATAACATAGGCCCTCTTCATCCTCATCCCGGTTCAGCAAAGTCAGGTTCAACCGGAACACTCCTTCTGAAATTCTATAAAAAGACAGCGGGATCTTCGATCCATCGGTTCGATATGGGGGGTCGTACTTTAAAAGTTCATTCTGAATCAGACCCGCCAAATCCACGGGCAATTTTTGGCCGGGTTCCAGCGGCAACAACTCTTTAAACGCCTGATTATGAAATATGATTTGAAACCGTGGGTTGACCAGGGCCAGGGCTGTGGGGCTGTCTGCCAGGGCTTCCGACAAGGCTTTGTATTTTTTTAACTCCGCATTCACTGCGACGGTTTTTATACTCTGAATAAGATGCGGTTGCAACAACTCCATCATGCGCAGTTCGCGGAGGGTCCAAACTTTATCGTTGGGATAAAATCGGCTTATGCCAAAACCAACTTGAAAATCCGGAGGATCGGATACGGCAATATTTGCTCGCAAGGTGTCGGTTCTCCTTAATTTCTTGCGATCGTATTCAGGATGGTCCGTGAAAAATTTGCCAATTTCCTTTTGCAGGGTTTCTCTTGGTATATCTATGTCATGAGCCACCACGGTCCGTTGCGAGTTAATAAAAAAATTGGTTATCGATTCGTAATAAGGAAAGATTTCCGAAATATGTTCAATTTCATTTTCGGGGACTCCCACCATTTCGAAAGCCTTGGCGGGGCCTTGAGTCTGACGAGTCAAATCCATGTCTATCCAGTGAACTCCACAGGCTTCAGCGTCAAACAGAGGGAGGAGATTATTTTTAAAGAAGGTTTTTAAATGCTGGCGGGTGCGGCATTCGTGCATGCGATGCACGGTATCCAGAGTATCCAGATAATCTTTTTCCGAAAGGTGAACCGGTTGATTTCGCTCTGGCATTCTGCCCCCCTTAAAAATAAAGGATCGCATATCCTGATGCTTGAGGTACCGGATCCCTGCCTTTTCGAGATATTCGAGATAGAGAGTTCTTTGCGCTAGGGACGGCAATATTTTATCACGATTTTTTTTATTCAAGCATATATTTTTATTGCTGTTGTTTCATACAGGGAAAAATACTCCTTGTCTAAAAATCTATAAATAGCCTGATTAGGTCAATTCATATTCAAAGCCCCAAGGCAGGTTTCATAAATATATTTCGCCTTTCTCCCGCTGGAGGGTCGGCAATGAGGTCAACCAATATCCCAATAATTCGAATCCGGTCAAATTTCCAAACGGATTTGACCTTCATCCTTATTATTTTTGCGGGGGAAGGCAGTTAATTTTTTAAACGGATTAAATAACAGGGTAGCGATAATTGACTTAATCAGGCCATTTACCTTTCTTCAGAATATTCGTATTTTATGTCTCCATACAAGTTCATGATTTCGGTTTTCCAAGAATAAAAAAACCTGGTAATTTTGATTATGAATAATGGCGAACATAAACTGAAACAAGACGGCAACCCATCAGGCGAAAATAAGAAAACAGCCTTCCTCACACTTCGCGAAACTGAGGTGGCCATGTTGGCGGGCTACGGTGCAACAGATCAGGAAATCTCTTCCAGTTTGCACATCAGCATTGCAACCACAAAAAACCATATGAAAAAGCTTCATAAAAAACTGGGGGTGCATACCCGAGGAGCGCTGGTAGCTCTAATTAATCAGAAAATTAACCTGCACGATTCATTTAAAAAATCACTGAGGAAAAATTTGCCAAGAAAAGTCGAGAAATAAATTTTTGGAATCAACAAATAAAGCCGCAAATTTTACGGATTGGCCTGTTTTTTTAGTTATTAATTGCCAATATATTTTTGAGGGTTGAAAAATGAAAAATACAAAATTTTTGGTACCTTTTCTTTACATCTCTTTAGCCATCGGTTGGTTAATTATTTTTTTGACCGCTTTATCGAATCTGGTGATTGAATAACAAGAGTATCGTTTTAAAGAAGGGCGCTTATTTATCAACTTGTCTGAAAAGGGAGGGATAATTATGAGTAAAGGAAAAATTCTGGTTGTTGACGACGAAGAAGGTATTAGAGAGGTCATCCGGCTTCATCTCGAGGGCGAGGGATATCATATTATAGAGGCTGAAAACGGAGAAGCGGCGATTCAAAAATTGCGAGAAGAAGACAATATGGTCAATGTCGGTCTGATCCTTTGTGACATCCGTATGCCAAAGGTCAATGGACTTGAGTGCACTGATTTCTTAAGAAGAGAAGCACCTGGAATTCCCGTGATCGTTATTACCGGTTACCCCGACACCGAAATGGCCGTGGGTATGTTAAAAAAAGGTGTAAAAGAATATTTGGTGAAACCTGTTGAAAAGGAAAAACTCATTCAGAAGGTTAACAGTCTTGTTGCTGCGGGCAAGGAGATTGATTTTTAGTGACACACTGTAGAACCGCAACCAGTTCAAAGCCGAATTTACCTCTTAGGCTTTATCGCACAGGAGGGCAAGGGGACTTGATCTGGAAAGGGGGGACATGAATTCTAATATACTTAAACGGGTTGAAGAAGTTTTACATGAAAGCGAAGAATTAACTCAGACCATCCTGGACAGGGCGTTCGATGCAATTCTTTCAATGGATGCAAATGGCGAGGTTGTAAATTGGAACAAACGGGCGGAAACCATTTTTGGATGGTCCGCCCGTCAAATTATAGGGAAAAACCTTTCAGAGATAATCATCCCACATCGATACAGGGAGCTACATACAAACGGCCTCGAACGTTTCCTTTCTACAGGTGAAAGCAGGGTCTTGAATCAGCAAATAGAAATTTCCGCTCTTCACCGTGATGGGTTTGAATTTCCAATAGAGATCTCAATTTCCGCTACCAAATGGGAAGGATCTTTTATATTTACTGGAATTATTCGGGATATTTCAGCGCGTAAAAAAGCGGAGGAGAAAGCTAAGCAAAAAGCCGAAGAATATGAAGTTATGCATGAGATTGCCAAGGGACTTCACAATAGCGATTCCATGGCCAGCATGTTGAAGGGAGCCATGAAAGCGATTACCAACTCC
>JAJFIL010000043.1 GCA_021774965.1 Alphaproteobacteria bacterium | reverse complement strand
AATGACACCATTGATGGCGGCGCGGATACCGATACGGCAGTGTTCTCCGGTAACTTCGCCGATTATACGCCTACGCAGATTGATGGCGACAGCGTTACTCTTGTGGGGCCTGACGGCACCGACACGATCCACAATGTAGAGTTCTTTCGATTCGATGACCATCTTCTGACATTTGACCAACTACTGGGTAATTATCAGCGAGTTTCTGGCACTTCTGGAGAGGACCTTATTCAAAGTTTCAGCTCAAACGTAAGAATAAATGGACTAGGAGCCAACGATATCCTGCTTAGTACTGGAGATAACGTTATCTTGGATGGTGGCAATGGTAGTGACGTTCTTCAAGTTTCGGGAGGGGGAAACAACGTTCTCTATGGAGGAGCAGATACAGATTTCCTTTATCTTGGGTCCACGAATACAACGGCGGATGGCGGCTCTGGAGTTGACAAAGTATTTTTCAAAGGAAATCTCGATCATTATACCATTCAGATAATAGACGCCGACACCGCTGTGCTAACATCCATCTTTACTGGATCTGCTGATTTTGGGGCTACACACATCATAAGCAATATTGAGTGGTTTGAGTTTAGAGATCAAACAATCACATTCGATCAGCTTGTTGCGACCCCCGCCGGACCGGCCTTCTTATCTAGCGGAAATGGGGGAATTGAAGAAAATGAAATTGGTATAGTGTATACCGCTGACGCAACAGACTTTGGAGGTGCGTCTCCGATATATGCTATCTCGGGAGGACTAGATGCGGCCCTGTTTAGTATAGACAGTGTGACCGGTGAAGTTTCGTTCAATTCGCCACCAGATTTTGAGGCCCCGGCAGACAGCGGTGGCGACAATATTTATGACATCCAGATTTCAGCGACTTTTCCAGGATCAAGCGTTTCAAGATCCGTTGCCGTTCGTGTTTTTAATGCCAACGACAATAGTCCCATTTTTGTTTCTGGCAGTACAGGCAGTATTGCTGAAGGTAGCACGGGTATCGCCTATGATGCCGATGCGCCGGATGCTGATGGGGATGTGATTACCTATACCATCATCGGTGGGGTCGATGGAGCGTTGTTCAGCATCGACAGTGCAACCGGTGAGGTCACATTTAACGCCGCACCTGACTTTGAAAGTCCTGCGGATGCTGGTGGTGACAATGATTATGATATCCTAATTGAAGCAAGTGAGTATCAAAACTACACAACACAGAATGTAACTATTACGGTCACGGACATAAGCGGTCCGCCAAGCTTTACCTCTGGCACCACGGCAAGCTTTGCAGAGAACGGTGTTGGTGTTGTTTATGACGCAGATGCCTCCAGCGCCGATGGCCCGGCTCCCACTTATGCCATTACGGGCGGTGCGGATGTGGCTCTCTTTAACATCGATACTGTGACCGGTGAGGTGACGTTCAAGGCATCACCGGACTTTGAAACACCTTTGGATGCCGGTGGCGACAACACTTACGACATCCAGATCACCGCCAGCTCTGGTGGAGACAATACCGTGCAGTCTATCGCCATTACCGTCACAGATGTCATCGAAGGAGGGTCCAACCCCTACGCGGGCACGGCGGGTGACGACATCATCGACGCCTCCGCGGAAACCGACCCCGTCACCCTCGAAGGGTTTGGGGGCCGTGATACGATGTTGGGCGGCTCGGCGGGGGACACGTTTATTGGCGGTCCTGGCAATGATCAGATGACTGGTAACGGAGGCGGAGACATATTTGTTGCCAGCAATGGCAACGGCAATGACTCGATCTTTGACTTTACGCCTGGAGTGGACACCATAAACCTTGCCGATGTGACCGGCATGAACTCCTTTGCAGACGTGACCGCCAACTGGATCGTGCGCGCAACCCGCACGATTATCATCATGCCAGATGGTGGTCGGATGGTGCTGGTTGGCGTGACCTCAGGCCAGCTCAGCGCCTCTGACTTTGAATTCACAACGTCTGCAACGACCGCAACTGTAAGCGCTTCTCGCGCTATCGAGGCACCGACACCCGATACCAATTTCCTTGATCAAGGCGAGAATGCTCCCTTCGACGGCGGGCAGGGTGACGATGATGGCTTCATCTGGACAGCGACGAGCACTTTCGAGGATGTTTTCAAATTCGTTGAGGACGAATTTGGCGTGCAGCTCCCTATTGATGTAAATGCAAATTTTGATATTGCAGACCTAGGCGCTGAATTTGCGGACGTCTTCGCCGGATTATTAGGTGTTGCAATTGGTTCCGATACGGATGATTTCGTTCTTTCAACTAGGGCAGTTTCAGCACTTTCAGTTGATAAGTTTGGCAATCCTCTTGGAGACAACGAACTTGCTATTCATCATGACATGATTTTGGGAAGTGCTGTGGCACCATCAACTGAAAACAAGGTCATACCGGGTAGCGATGCACCAGCTTCGATCCACCATGATATTATTCTGGACAGCATCACGTCGCCAACGGCAGACAATATGCCAGTGCGCATCAAACATGAGGAACCAGTATCTGAATGGGATCTTGATGAGTTTATCTTGCAGGATACTTTTGCAACTGAACTCACATTCCTGAGCCAGGACGAATACCTGCTTTAGTCCAGAGCCGGTCGTAATTTGGGCGTGAAGAGTGCCTCTGTGACCTCAAACGCCTGAAGGACTATCACATATTGCCGCACCGGGTACAGCCATTCTATGGGCTGGAATGAGGGTCAAAAAGTAGCGAAAATGACCTGTTGACCCGGCGCTGCGGCGCACCTATGTTCGCGCCCCGCGTGGGCCCATAGCTCAGCTGGTAGAGCAACTGACTTTTAATCAGTAGGTCACAGGTTCGAACCCTGTTGGGCTCACCACTTCATTTGTCTCTTTTTTGGGGCGTGAAGTTCCCACCGGCACAATACAAGACGGGCAAGGCCCGGCGAGCGGGAGAGACCATGTCCACCAAGGTTGCGCTTATCACCGGGGTCACCGGTCAGGATGGTGCCTATCTTGCGGAGTTTCTCCTCGCCAAAGGTTATGAAGTGCACGGCATGATGCGCCGCGCTTCCTCATTCAACACCGAGCGCGTCGACCATCTTTATCTTGATCCTCATGAACATGAGACCAAGTTCCATCTTCACTATGGGGAACTGACCGACGCCACCAATCTGATCCGTCTGGTCAAGGAGATACAGCCAACCGAGATCTATAATCTCGCGGCCCAAAGCCATGTTCAGGTCAGCTTTGAGATCCCCGAATATACCGCCAATGTGGATGCGCTTGGCACGCTTCGCATTCTAGAGGCCATCCGTATTCTCGGTCTTGAGAACCACACGCGGTTCTATCAAGCCAGCACTTCCGAGCTTTACGGCAAAGTTAGCGAGTCCCCGCAAAACGAAGACACCCCGTTCTATCCGCGTAGTCCTTATGCGGCGGCCAAGCTTTATGCCTATTGGATCACGGTGAACTATCGCGAAGGCTATGGCATTCATGCTTCCAACGGTATCTTGTTCAATCACGAAAGCCCCATTCGCGGCGAGACGTTCGTAACCCGTAAAATCACGCGCGCCGTAGCTGCGATCCAGCACGAGCAACAACAGACCTTGTTCCTGGGTAATCTGGATGCAGAACGGGACTGGGGCCATGCCCGCGACTATGTCGAAGGCATGTGGATGATGACCCAGCAAGATGCGGCCGATGACTATGTGCTTGCCACCGGGGAAGGGCACACGGTTCGGGAATTCGTGGAACTGGCCTTCCGCTATGTGGGTCGGGAAATTGCCTGGAAGGGCAAAGGCACGGAAGAAGTCGGGCTGGACGCCAAAAGCGGCGACGTACTGGTTTCCATCGATCCGCGCTATTTCCGTCCCACGGAAGCAGATTTGCTGATCGGAGACGCCTCCAAGGCCCAAAAAGCCCTTGGCTGGGAACACAAGACAAGCTTTCCCGATCTGGTGGCAGATATGGTAAAAGCAGATATGCAGCGCATTGATCTGGGCGGACAGAGCCCGGTGAGATAAGCTGGAGGACGGATCAGACCTGCCCGCCATCTCTTGACCCCGAAGGCCTATATGACCGGACCCTTTGACACCCCGC
>JAJFIL010000042.1 GCA_021774965.1 Alphaproteobacteria bacterium | reverse complement strand
ATAATCAATTGATGTGGGCTCACTATGCTGCTAGTCATACTGGATGTCTACTAGGGTTTACTCATATTGATGAACTATCAACCCCTTTTTTTAGTGCCTAGAAAGTCACATATTCCTCAACCTATCAGGCGACAATTAGGATGACCGATTTGGCGACAATTAACTTGACTGGTTGAAAAGCAAAAATTTTCTCTATCTTATATTCTTGTGATGTTTTTTTCTATAACTTTCAGTATCTATCTCAATGACCGAAGCATGATGTATTAATCTATCAATTGCAGCAATAGTCATCATGCTGTCAGGAAAGATACGATCCCATTGACTAAAGGGCTGGTTTGATGTGATTATCAAACTACCACTTTCATATCGGTGTGCAATCAACTCAAACAACACATGAGTTTCACCGTCGTTCTTTTTTACATAACCAATGTCATCTATGATTAAAGTTTTATACTTGTCTAGTCGACTCATAAATTGCATCAGTAGTAATTCTTTCTTAGCTTGCTGTAGTTGTTGAACCAAATAATTAGCATTAAACCATTTAACCCTCACTCCTTTTTCAATCAAGTGATTGCCAAGTGCTGCTGCAATATGTGATTTGCCAACACCTGATGGACCTATTAATAATAGATTTTGAGCATCCGTTGCCCAGCTAATATCATCTTTTAATTGAACAATGTTATCTGCAACTGTCTTTGGGAGCTCCAATAAGTCTAATGTAGCAAAGCTTTTATTAATGGCTAACTTAGAATCTTTTGTCCAAACTTGTACCCTGTTTTGATAACGTCTGGCCACTTCTAACTCACATAGTTTTGCTAGATATTGTGGATAACTCCAAGATTGCTCTATAGCCAATTGAGATATCTGTTGATAATTTTTTGCCATGGCTTTTAGTCTGAGTTGATTGATTAACAATTCAACTTGGTGAGAGTTTGGTTGCTGAGTTGATTGATTTGTTCTCTGATTCATAGCGCTGCTCTAGTGATTGCTTGTTGAGTGTGCCATTGGCCACTGGTAAACATACAATGATAGTCACCAAGTTGGTGTTGGATTGCCGCTATATCAGGCACTACTTGCTCTTTAAGTAAATATTTATCTTGTAATATTTTTAACACTGGTAGCTTTTCATTGAGCAATAATGATTGTGCAAATGTATTTATATCCTCAACCTTTGCTGCGATTTTAATCACTGTAACCATCCATTTACACGCCATATGGCTATCAAATTGCTGGTTGCAGATAATCCAGAGCTTTGCATAATCTTCACTTGGCATGAGTTCATCTCTGATATTTGAGTATCTAAAGGCTTGTGGTTTCTTGGATAATGAGTCAATCACATGTTTGTAGTTTATACAACGTGCTTTTGAGTTAACATCTGTTGGATAAACGCGTATCAAGCACTCAATCATATGATTACCTACAAAACATTCGAGCTTGTCATGGTAGAGATGAACTTTAATATTTTCTCCAATCAATTTTGATGGCACGGTATAAAGTGTTGTTTTTATCAATATGGTGCTGGTAGTTGTCACCTTGGTGCTAAGCACTTGATAATCCATAAAACGTTCTTTAGGCAACGGCTTTAGGATTTTTTGTTCTTCAAGGAACGTGGATTGCGAACGTTTATTTAAGCGCTTTATTTGCTTATTGATTAGTTGTTGATATTCTTCAATGCTGGCAAAGTCACTACTTTTTCTTAGTTTGATGGCTTGATCTATTCTGTGCTTTAAAGCACCATGGGCGGTTTCTACTGCGCCATTCTCATGACTAACGCCTTTGGTATTACGAATTGCTTTTATGCCATAGTGCGAACACAGGTTGGCATAGTTCTTTGTTAGTTTCATTTTTTCATACGAATTTCTAAATGCAGCTGATAAACTGTCGGTTTTATGTTCTAAAGGCACACCACCAATGGTATGTAATGCATTTTGCAAGCCATTAGCTAGAGCACTATAACTTTCACCACCTAATATGATTTGTGCGTATCTATAACCACTATAGGCCAGTACAAATTGATAAATCATATGTTTAAATTCAACACCAGCAATGGTGATTTTGGTATCTGGATGAGTGAAGTCTGTTAAACCTTGTAAACCAGGTGGGAATGATTGCCTGAAGATAACATCTTTTGCAGTGCCAAATTGGGCATTATGTGTTTTGACTCTTCTTTGCAACGTTCTTAATTTACTAAAAGAGTAAATCCCTGGATAATTATCATCTAAATACTCCCAAAGTGTTAGGCCTGTAAGTTTGGGTTCTTGTTTTAATAACGGGACTAATTCAGATTCCCAAACCTGTTCAAATGGATCTATTCTTGTTCGATGGGCTCTTGGACTTTGGGATTTTCGTTTGCCCTTTTCAATTCTGTATCCAGTTTTGATACTTATGCCTGCTATTGCAGCTGATAATTCTTGGGTTTTGCCACTTGAACGGTTTTTCATATATAAATCTTCCTGTTGTAAAGTAATGTGTTTGCCAGACAAAAATCACCTCCATTGAGTAAATTTTTATCTTAGCTCTGTTTACTTTCAACCGGTCAAGTTAATTGTCGCCAAATCGGTCATCCTAATTGTCGCCTGATAGTTTTGAGTATTCTCATTATTTATTTTTTCCAATACAAAAACTGACAAATCTCCGCTTCTATAAAAATATCTTGCATGTTGATAATTTGCCACTTTTATATTTCC
>JAJFIL010000041.1 GCA_021774965.1 Alphaproteobacteria bacterium | reverse complement strand
TTTGCCCTTGTCGTCTAACAATTTGGAAAACCGGGGTATGACCTCTGTGATCTAAAGGACCTCCGCTGAAACGCCAACTTAAGTTAGCACTGCCGGGTTAATCATGGCGGAGCGAATGTTATTTTTAAGGTTTTCCGCTTTTTCCATGTATTGGGCCAGCCGGTCCAGGCATGAAGTGAGAACGCCTCCTTCTTCCCCGGCGCGGACCATGTTTACATAGAGCTTTGAAAACGCCAGCGGATGCTCCGACAAGGCCTCGGCAAAAGAACCGCCGCTGTGAACCCGTTTTTGCACCCCGGACAGTATTTTCTGAACTTTTGGGTTTTCCGTCAATTTCGCCAGACTCGATAAACTGCTGTCCAGGGTGATACCGGAGCCTACCAGCGTTGAAAGATGTTGAGTCAGGGTCAATATTTCTTTTTGCGGGATTCTATTAAAAAAATCGGCTCCCGGCAGATTGATTTCCCTGGAACCGGTCTTTTTGGCTTTGCTTTCGTGAACCTGAATGGGGAAATAGTTTAACTTCTGGATCTGTTTGACGGCAATATGATAGTCAGGCGCGTCGATATTTCCCTCGACGAATTTCCCCTGTTGATCGGTTGCTTTATAAGAGTAGACAGCCATAAAATTTTTTTACAAGCTCAACTGTGTTCGCCGATGGTCACTCTCAGAATTTCTTCGACAGTGGTGATTCCTTGCAAAACCTTTCGCCAGCCGTCCTCTCTGAGAGTCCGCATTCCCGACTTTCGCGCCATGGCGCGTATCGTTTGCCCGTTGGCCTTGGCGAGAATGAGTCCCCGGATAGCTTCGTCTATAATCAGGAGTTCGTAAATTCCGGCTCGCCCGCGAAATCCGGTGTGGCTACAGTGCTTGCACCCTTTTCCCCGGTAAGCTTTGATCCCTGGTTTGACCCAGGAACCCATCTCCTTGAGGAGCGCAGGGTTGAGGGATGCCGGTTCCTTGCATTCCGTGCAAATCACCCGTACCAGTCGTTGCGCCAGAACGGCTAAAAGAGCGGTGGATATTAGAAAGTTTTCGATGCCCATATCCAAAAGGCGGGTGATGGCTCCAGCGGCGTCATTGGTATGAACGGTGCTAAACACCAGATGCCCGGTCAGGGCGGCCTGAATGGCGATTTCCGCTGTTTCGGGATCGCGGATTTCACCGATCATGATGACGTCCGGGTCCTGCCGTACGATGGATCTCAGGCCACTGGCGAAGGTCAAACCGATCTGCGGTTTGACGTGAATCTGGTTGATCCCACGCATTTGATACTCCACCGGGTCTTCGATGGTGATGATTTTTTTTTCAGCAGTGTTGATCTTGTCCAGAGCGGCATAAAGGGTGGTGGTTTTTCCACTGCCGGTGGGTCCGGTCACCAGCAATTTACCGTAGGGTTTTTGGATCAGGGTTTCGAGCTGTTCGAGTTGTCTTTTGGGGAATCCCAAATGTTGCAAATCAACTTTCAGGTTGCCGCGGTCGAGTATTCTCATGACCACGCTTTCACCGTACAGCGTGGGCAAAGTGGACACGCGCATGTCGATGTCTTTGCCCTGGATTTTCAGCTTGATCCGGCCATCCTGCGGCAGGCGGCGTTCGGAGATGTCCAGTTTGGACATGATCTTGATGCGTGTGGTCATCGCCGAATTTAATTTTTTGGGCGGCGCTTCAAACTCATGCAACATGCCGTCGATCCGGTATCTCAGAATCAGGTCATCTGCGAAAGGTTCCAGGTGGATGTCACTGGCGCGCATTTCAATGGCTTCGCTGATGATGTGATTGACCAGTTTGATGACCGGCGCTTCCGACGCCATATCGCGGATATGTTCGGTGCTTTCTTCGTCACTGTCCAGATTGAGAAGGTCGTCGTCCTGGACTTTATCCACCATCCGGTCCATCGCGGAACCGCCGCCGCCATAAAAGGCTTCGATGGCTTCCAGGATCTCCTGCTCGGAGGCTAATGCGATTTTAATTTCCTTGTTAACAGAGATTTTCAGGTTTTCCAGGGTGTAGTAATCGAAGGGGTCAAAAATGGCGATGGACAGGGAACTGCCGTCCATATGCAGAGGCAAAATCACTTTTTCCTTGAGAAAGGCTTCAGAGATGACGAGATCCGGGACCGGGAGTTGGTCTTTTGGGATATCCTTGATCACAATAATTGGAATATTCAACTCATCGCTCAAGGTGGTCAACAGAGCCTGAATGTGAATATAACCATGATCGACGAGAGTTTTACCCAGGTATTTTCCGCTATGGAGGTTGTTGGTTTTTATCTCCTGAAAGGCCTTCTCAGTGATTTTATTGTGCCGTAAAAGGATTCTTTCGACCGGATCTGTTTTTTTTAATTTTGACATAGGAGCTTACCGGCCTGAGATGCGGGGTTTGGGAATCCCTCCCGGCAACTCCGTAGGCGCTCCCGAGACCCTGTAGGTGCGCGGGGCAGGTACGGGTTTGGGCGTATTTTTTGGTGGCCTGGTGGTGACTCTACGTGGAGATGATCGAGGTGGGGCAGGTTTCTTAATTTTCCGGGGATCAAAGTTTTTGTCTTTTTGTATCAGGGAGTTTCCAACTTTTTGGATGACTTTAACTTCTGGCCTTTGGGAAATGATGAGGTTTATCAGCACGCCTCTTTTATTATCCAGAGTGACTTTGTTTTTTTCGATCTGAATAAGCTCAAAATTTCCTATTTGTGAACCCAGAGGATAGCCTTTTCTTGCCAAAGGCTTTTGCTTGATCGTATCAGCCC
>JAJFIL010000005.1 GCA_021774965.1 Alphaproteobacteria bacterium | reverse complement strand
TTGCCAGTGCGATTCCAGGGTATAGGTGCCCCCCGGTTCCGCCGCCGGCTATGACCACTCGGTTTTGCATGGATTGCTCATGAACGTCGGGCTGTTTGATCCGAAATATTTAATAAAATTCCCACACACAGCATGGAAATTACCATGGAGGACCCTCCCATGCTGATGAACGGCAGGGTCAACCCTTTCGTTGGCAGAAGCCCAGTGGCCACGCCCATATTGATGAATGCCTGGAATCCGATCAGTAGCGTGATGCCGATCGCCAGATGGGTTCCAAACGCATCTTTTGCCCGGTAAGCAATAATGAGTCCTCTCCAGACCAGAACGAAAAATAAAAAGATGACTGCCATCGCTCCCAGAAAACCCAACTCTTCGCCAATCACGGAGAATATGAAGTCCGTATGCGCTTCGGGAAGATAAAATAATTTCTGGTTGCTGTCTCCAAGGCCCAATCCCCAGGTCCCGCCTCTTCCGAAAGCATAAAAAGATTGAATGGCCTGAAACCCCGTATTCTGAGGGTCCTGCCAGGGATCAATGAATGCCTGAATCCTCCGCATCCGGTAATCGGCGCTGAAAATTGCAGTGGCAACGAAGGGGACGAATGCCAGCGCTGAAAAAATCAAAAACTTTTTCCGAATGCCACCTATGAACATCATGGTAAAAGTCACGGCGCAAATAATGATTGCGGTTCCAAGATCGGGTTGGAACAGAATGGGTAAAAAGAAAAACCCCAGGACAATCAGATTGGGCAGATATCCGTAAGCAAAGTCGCGTAATTTGTCCGCGCGTTTGACCAGGGATTTGGCCATGAACAAAACCAGAACGAACTTGGCAAGCTCCGAAGGTTGAAACGAGAATAAACCCAAATCCAGCCATCGTCGCGCGCCTCCACCTTCCACACCCAGCCCTGGCATCATCACTGCTAAAAGCAGAATAAATGTCGCCAGCATGACCGGGTACGTGTATTGCTCCCACTGGTGGTAATTGGCTTTACGGGCAATCCAAAGCACGCCGCATCCTAAAAGCATCCAAATCAACTGACGCTTGAGGAAATAGGACGAATCGTTATGGGCTTCCAGTCCATAGACTGCGCTGGAACTGAACACCATGACGAGTCCAAAAAGAATCAGAACCGCGACGGTGATGCAGAGCAGAAAATCACACCCGTGATGATTTGGATTTGATGAATTCAAGGTGCCTCGTTGTTAAAGATTGTGGACGATGGATTTAAATTGATCGCCGCGGTCTTCGTAATTTTTGAACATATCAAAACTGGCGCAGGCCGGTGACAACAGAACGACATCGCCGGACGACGCATTGCCTGCGGCCTTGTGGACCGCATCTTCCATATTGCTTGCTTCTTCGTAGTTGAACGATCCGTTTAAGATTTGCCGAAATTTCGATCTCGCCTCTCCAATTAAGATCAAATGCTTGACCTTTTGCTTTAATACCGATTTCAAGGGTGAAAAATCACTTTCCTTGTCTTTCCCGCCGGCGATCAACACAACAGGGCGGCTCAAGGATTCCAGGGACTTCTGAACCGCTCCCACATTGGTTCCCTTGGAGTCGTTGATAAAGTCGATGCCCTTGTAGGTTCGCACCCATTCCATACGGTGTTCCAAACCTGTAAATTGTTTGAGCGTTTCTGCAATAATTTCCAGCGGGATATCGAGGAGGGAACTGGCTAGAGAAGCCGCAAGAACATTTTCCACCTGCCATTGCATGACCTGGTTGAGGTCATCAAAGTTACAGATTTTCTTTTCGGTTGCATTCATGCGTAACATGAGCGAGTTTTCCCTTAAAAAGACGCCTGTTTTCACATCGCCGGTAGCGCTGAAAAAAAGTTTTTGCGCCTGGGAATTTTGTCCGAGGTTTTTTGTGTTTGGGTCATCCTGATTTAAAAGGAGATAATCGTTTTCCGTCTGGTTTTTACTGATTTTTTCCTTGAGACTGGTGTACGCCGTCATGGTTTTGTGCCGATCGAGATGATCGGGCGTGATATTTAAAATCACGCTGATTTTGGGATGGAACTTTTCAATGGCCTCCATTTGAAAACTGGAAATTTCCAAAACCAGAAAGTCCGGCGATTTTTGATCCACAAGAGAGATGAAGGGAACTCCGATGTTGCCGCCGATCAAAACCGATTTTCCGGCGGTCTGTAAAATTTTTCCAATCAACGTTGTGGTGGTCGATTTCCCGTTGGTTCCGGTGACCGCGATGATGGGTGCATTGGTGAATCGGCAGGCCAACTCGACTTCACTCCAGATGGGGATATTTTGTTGCCGGGCAGATTCCAGAAATGAAACGTTGATATCGATCCCTGGACTGAGAATGATGAAATCCTCATTCTCAGCCAGGGTGGATGATCCGAACCTGGTTTGAACCGATGGGTTCAACTGGTGGACGGCCTCCTCCAAGTCTTGTTTTTCCTTCTGGTCGATGAGAGTCACCTGCGCTTTCTTGCCTGCGAGGAAATTTGCCGAGGCAACGCCGGAGCGTCCCATACCGATCACCGTTATTTTTTTGTTTATCAATTTCATGGCTATCGCATTTTCAGAGTGCTCAAACTGATCATTGCCAAAACAACCGCGATGATCCAAAACCTGACGATGACCTTGGGTTCCGACCAGCCCGACTGTTCGAAATGGTGGTGCAGTGGCGCCATTTTAAAGACGCGCTTTCCGCCGGAATATTTGAAATAACCGACCTGAATGATGACCGAAAGCGCCTCGATCACGAAGATACCGCCGACCAGAATTAATAGCAGTTCGTGCTTGGATATCACGGCGATGGTTCCCAAAATGCCGCCTAAAGATAAGGACCCGACATCGCCCATGAACACCTGGGCGGGATAGGAGTTGTACCAGAGGAACCCAAGGCTGGCCCCGATAATGCTCGAACTCAAAACGGCAATCTCTCCTGAATCGCGGATGAATTGAATGTCCAGATATTCGGCGAATTTGAAATGCCCGCACAAATAAACGATCCCGGTGTAAGTGAGGGTGGCGATGATGATGGGACCGATGGCCAGCCCGTCCAGCCCGTCTGTCAGGTTGACGGCGTTGGAAGTGCCGACGATGATGAAGACAATGAAAAAAAGATAACCGACGCCGAGGTCCGGTTGCAGTTGCTTGAAGAAAGGCACGGTCAGCTTCGTGGCGTAATCGGCCCGGATGGGATCGAAGTAAATCAGATAAACTCCAATGGCCAGGGCGATGATCGTCTGCAGAATTAATTTTGTCCGCACCGTCAAACCGTCGCCGCTTTTTAATTTGGTCAGGTCGTCATAGAAGCCAATGCCTCCAAATCCGACAGCCGCAAATATAATCACCCAGATGTAATTATTCGCTAAATTGGCCCAAAGCAGGGTGGACAGCAAAAAAGTGAAAAGGATGAGCATCCCCCCCATCGTGGGAGTGCCTGACTTGACACTATGTTGCTTCGGTCCGTGCGCGCGGATTTTTTCCCCGATCTGGTATTTTTGCAAAAGCCGAATCATGTAGGTTCCCAGGACCAGACTCAGCACGAGAGCCGTCACCCCGGCATACGCCGACCGGAACGTGATGTAACGAAACACGTTGAAAATCGAGTAGTCTGCACTGAGTGGGTAGAAAAAATGATAAAACATGTTGTTGGGTTAATTACCTTCTGAGTTGACCAGTTTCTGAATGACTTTTTCCATGCCCGCTCCACGAGACCCTTTGAATAAAAGGCAATCTCCCGGACGGGTGGTTTCTTTTAAATAGGCAGACGCTTCTTCATGACTGCCAAGTGCCAGCGCACAGTCTGTTGCCATGCCTTCTGAACGGGCTTCTTCTGCGGCCAAAGCCGCCAGTTCCCCGACCGTGACCAAAACGTCGATGGATTGCCTGGCGACTTCGTGGCCGAGATCCTTGTGAGCGGATTGAGATAAATCGCCGAGTTCCAGCATATCTCCGATCACCAGAAACCGGCGTCCGCTGGATTTGTATTGGGACAATGTCGTGAGCGCTTCCTTCATCGACTGCGGGTTGGCGTTATAGGCGTCGTTGATGAGGGTCATGGAATTGTGTTGTAAAATTTCGTAACGCTGAGAAAGTAGTTTGCAATTTAAAAGTCCCTGAGTCATTGCCGTTGTCGGGATTCCCAAAGAATAGCCCGTTGCCACTGCCGCCAAAGCGTTGTAGATATTACAGAACCCAAGAAAGGGCAGGGCGACCGGAAACGATTGGTCGAAAAGGGATACCGTAAAATCATGGCCGCCATTGGACCGGGCTTTAATATTTTCAGCCTTCACATCGGCAGGATGATTGATTGCAAAACTGATTTTCCGGGTCCGCAACGATCGACTCAGTTCCAGTACCAGCGGATCGTCTGCATTGACTATGGCGGTTCCATCATTGGTCAACGCTTCGAACAGCTCACCCTTCGCCGCCTGTACGTTTTTCAGGGTTTTCAATTGCACCAAATGCCCCTCAGAAATGTTGGTGATGACTCCGATGTCGGGCTTGGCGATGTCCGCCAATTGCTTGATTTCCCCAGCCGCGCTCATCCCCATCTCCAATACCGCCACCTCGTGCGAAGCATCGAGTTCCAGAACGTTTAGCGGCAGGCCGATGTGATTGTTCAAATTTCCCCTTGTCTTCAAGGTTTTGTAGGTCGTCTCGGCGATGGATGCGATCATTTCCTTGGTGGTCGATTTGCCGTTGGTTCCCGTGACCCCGACCACGCGGGCAGGCATTCTGCTCCGGTGATAGCGGGCAAGATCCTGCAGGGCGGACAGGGTATCGTCCACTCGAATGACGAAAGGTTTAAGAGACGCCGGAAGGTTTTCCTTGTTGGAAAGAATGATTCCTGCCGCGTTCTTTTCAATCGCCTGCGAAATGAAACGATGCCCATCAAAATGGGGACCCTGAATACAAAAAAACAGCTGGCCTTCCCGCAGTGTCCGGGAGTCGATGGACACGCCATGAAAGGTCCGGTTGCCCTGCCCGGACAGCAGGTCGCCGTGCAAAGCTTTCAGGCATTCTTGTGCGGTACTTTCAATCACGTTGCATCCTCTGATTGATGGCATGAGCCGCGATTTCGCGGTCATCAAAATGAATCTTTTCCAAGCCAAGTATCTGGTAATCTTCGTGTCCCTTTCCGGCGATCAAAACCAGATCGCCTGTTCGGGCGTTTTCGATGGCATATTCGATGGCTCGCTTCCGGTCCATGACCACCACGTAATCCTGTTTTTCCCTGGCCGTATCCGGAACTCCGGAGAGAATATCGTCAAGGATGCGTTTCGGGTCCTCGGTTCGGGGGTTGTCGGACGTGATGATGGTGAAATCGCTCATTTCCAGCGCCACGCGGCCCATTTCCTTACGCTTGCCCCGGTCGCGGTCGCCGCCGCAACCGAATACGACGATGATGTTCTGTGACGTCAGGGCCGTAGCCGCTGTTAATGCATTTTGCAACGCTTCGTGGGTGTGGGCGTAATCCACCACCACTGAAAAATCCTGGCCGCAGTCAATGCGCTCGAACCTTCCCGGAATACAGGTGGCGGCTTGCAGTCCCTGTTCGATTGCATCCAATGAGAATCCCTGGTAATAAGCGACCGCCGCTCCGCTGAGAAGATTATAAATGTTGTGTTTGCCGAGAAGAGAGGTGTGTATTTGGCGGCTTCCCGAAGGCGTTTTGAGAATGAACCGACTTCCAGATTCAGACAGGACGCAATGTTCGGCCATGATATCGGCGGGATGGTCGATGCCGGTGGTCAACGTTGGCCTGCTGGTTTCGCTGACGATTTCCCGCCCTACAGGGTCATCGGTGTTGATGACCTGTTTTTCCATGGAATTATCAAGGAAGAATCCTTTTTTAGTGTTTTTGTAATGCTCCATATCGACGTGAAAATCGAGATGGTCGCGGCTCAAGTTGGTAAAAACTCCAACGGAAAAATGCATCCCATGCACCCTTTTAAGGGCGATAGAATGTGATGAGACCTCAAGAAAACAATCTTTGATGCCTTTTCCCACCATGTCCGCAAGCATTATATTGA
>JAJFIL010000040.1 GCA_021774965.1 Alphaproteobacteria bacterium | reverse complement strand
TTCCGCGGTGCAACACAACGCGGGCCTCGGCATCGGTCGATGCGACGGTGCCTTCATTGAAGCTGCTGAAACCCACCACAGCGATAACCATAATCACAGCGGCGGCGGCAATGCCGAACATCCAGGATTTCATGACTTATTCTCCTCCCTTGAGTAAATGTCTTCACCCGGCCTGCGCCATTTGGCGTCATTTCGGGGCAAGCCCCATTATTTGGAGCAATCCCTGTTGGCCGGGGTAAACCCCACGAAAGAAGAGCATAGCCAAAACAATTGCGCCCGACCATGGGCCGGGCGCAATGCAGCTTGAAATATTGAAAAGCCTAGTTAAACCAGCCCCGAACATTATCCATGAAGCTTTCTTGGGTGGCCCGCTTGCTCTCATCAATGGACATGTAGCGTGTGCGGTGAATGTGCACGACATTGTCTTCCCAGCCGATGAGATGCTGAGCCACAAGCGACTTGGATACGCTGTTGTGGGTGGGAATGAACGGAACTTCGCTCAAAATAAGCGCCTCTGCCTGATGCAGAATGCCTGACCGTACTTCCAGATCCGCAGTGACAGCTGCCTGGGCGAGAAGGGCATCGTACTCTGGATTGTTGTAGTTGGAGTAGTTCATGGCACCAGTGGCTGAATCAAAGAGGAAAAGATAGTTTTCCGGATCGGCATAATCCGCAATCCACCCTGCGCCGCCCATGGCATAGTTCCGGCTTTGAAGGTCATTGTAGTGAATGGCGGGCTCTGTGTTGATGAGAGATACATCCACATAGATCTCATTCCAGAAACCGGCAATGGCCACGGCCATACGGCGGCTATCAATGCCTTCCATGTAGCGATATTCAAACTCAAGGAGATTGTCAGGACCATAGCCTGCATCGCGCATCAGCTCGCGAGCTGCGTCGACGCGTTCCTCATAAGTCATGTGCTGGAAGAAGACTTCAGGCGACTCATAGTTTGGCATCAAAGGTGGCACCAGCGTGAATGTCGGTGTTTGTCCGGTACGAAGAACCCGATCAGTGATGATCTGGCGGTTCATTGTCATGGACAGGGCTTGCCGAACCCGCAAATCCTGAAACAAAGGATCATCCAGATTGAACAGGATATAAGTGGTGGCAATATATTGCGCGATGCGGGTTTCTTCCGGCATGTTTTCCAACAGCCATTCATATTGTTGCGATGGGAAGCCGGTGTTGGCGTCCAGCTCACCTGCACGGAAACGCCGCAAGGCAGCACTTTCATCATCGGTGGGATAGAAAACAACTTCCTCAATTTGAACATTGTCCGCATCATAGAAGTGCGGGTTTTTTACAATTGTAATGTGATCGTTTGGCGTCCACTCGGCTAGAATATATGCACCGTTGCTGACCATCGTTCCTGGCCGTGTCCAGGTGTCGCTACTTTCTTCGAGCAGGTGCATGGGGACAGGGAAGGTTGTGTAGTGTGTCAACAGCTGGGGCAGATAAGGTGCCGGGTTGTTGAGACGAATTTCCAATGTGTAATCGTCGAGTGCATGAACTCCAAGTGGCTCCATATCAACGACGAGAGAGTCAGCCGTATTAAGCGTTTCCGCATTCTCGATGAGATAGAGAATGGAGGCATATCGTGCGGCAGTCGCCGGATGAATAATGCGGCGCAGGGCATATTCAAAATCATGTGCCGTTACAGGTACGCCATCAGACCAGAGCTGATCATCGCGAAGGGTAAAGGTATGAACCAACAGGTCATCACTAATGGTGTGATTTGAGATGACGCCGTACACCGGCTCGCCCAATACATCCTCCGTGTAAAGACCAAGGAACATATCACCAATGATGTTGTTCTCCCAGGTGCCTGACGCCTTATGAGGGTCAAGGCTGGAAGGCTCCGCGCCATTGCCCCGATGAAAAACGACACGGCCTGAGCTGGCGGTATCGTTCTGTGCGGTTACTCCATCGTTAAAGGAGCTATAGCCTATGACGCCTGCAACGACGAGTGCGCCGGCTGCGGCAATGGTTAGAATTCGCGATGTAAGGCTCATGTCTTTTTCTCAACCTCCCTTGGTGTTGATCCCCTGAGTTTCAATTGGGCGTCTTTTGGCCCGGTTCTTAAGGTGCGTTCGTTCAACAGCTCTAGTTGAACCAGCCCCTGATCGTATCGGTAAAGCTGGATTGCTCATCCCGCAGGCTTTCATCAAGAACGAGATAGCGCGTGCGGTGAATGTCCAATGGATTGTCGACCCAACCAACAACCTGCTGGCCCACGATATTTCTTGAGACACCGTAGATCGTCGGTATAAGCGGCAAGTCAAACAGGAAGATGGCTTCGGCTTGGGCCAGGATCGCGGCACGTTCTTCCAGGTCAACGGTCTGAGAGGCCTGGTACAACAAGGCATCGTATTCTGGGTTGTTGTACTTGCCGTAATTCAGTTGCCCGGAATTTGAATCTACCAGGAACAGATAGTTCTCAGCATCTGCATAATCGGCCACCCAGCCTGCATCACCTAACTCGAAGTTCCCGGCGCGCAGGTCATCATAGTGGGTTGCGACCTCTGTGTTCACCAGATCGGCGTCCACGTAGATCTCTTCCCAAAAACCTGCTGTGGCCACTGCCATGCGGCGATTGTCAATGCTTTCCCGATAACGGTAGACAAAGCGAAGAAGATTGTCGGGGCCGTATCCTGCTTCACGCATCAAGGCTTGGGCAGCAGCAACGCGCTCTTCTTGTGTCATGTCTGCAAAGAAGGCTTGTGGCGGTGTGTAGTTCGGCATCAACGGCGGCACCAATGTATAGGCGGGGGTCTGTCCCGTTCCCATAACGCGATAGGCCAGAATGTTCCGGTTGATGGCCATGGCCAGTGCCTGGCGAATGCGCACATCATCAAATGGCGGGCTTTCGGTGTTCACAGCAATATAGCTGGTGGTGATAAACGGAGAAACGTGGACTTCCTCTGTCATGTTTTCCAGCAGCCATTCGTATTGTTGAACCGGAAAATCCGTATTCAGATCAAGTTCGCCTGCGCGGAAGCGGCGCAAGGCAGACGCTGCATCATCCGTGGGGTAAAAAATAACCCGTTCGATCTGCACATTGTCGGCATCATAGAAGGTGTCGCTTTTGACAATGGTAATGTGATCGTTGGGAACCCACTCTTCCAACACGTAGGCCGCATTGGTGACCATTGTTCCGGCGCGCGACCAGGTGTCAGGATTAGCCTCCACAACATGCATGGGCACGGGGTAGGTGGTGTTATGTGTCAGTAGTTGCGGCAGGTACGGCGCTGGCCGGTTCAGGCGGATTTCCAAGGTATGGTCATCAATGGCAACCACGCCGACATTGGATTTGTCCATGTTACCTGAATTGACCTCTTGCGCATTCTCAATGATGTAGAGAATGGAGGCATATTGCGCTGCCATTACCGGGTCCAGGATGCGCTGGAAAGCAAATTCAAAATCATGAGCGGTCACCGGCACGCCATCGGACCAAACTTGGTCATCGCGGAGTGTGAAGGTGTGGATCAGACCGTCTTCGGAAACAGTATGAGCTCGGGCGGCGCCGAGCACGGCATTGGCAGAGCCATCTTCGGTATAGAGCCCCAGGAACATGTCACCGATAATGCGGCTTTCCCATGTGCCTGAGGAGCGGTGCGGATCAAGACTTGAGGGTTCTGCACTATTACCCCGGTGCAGGGTCACAACGCCATCGGCATTAGCATCCCCCGATGCACCCACATTCTCATTGGAAAAACTGAAACCGATGATCGCCGCGAGGACTAACGCACCGATCGCTGCATAGGTAAGAATGCGCGTTGTTGAACTCATAGTTGGGTCATGCCTCCGCCCTCCCTGACGAATGCGCCAGAGGGCTCTTGATGTGTTTCCTAAGCTTATGGGTTCTCGAAGATGAACCGCACCTGAAAGCGCGGGGCTCATTCCTCTGCCCATTTTGCCTGTTTCTATAGCTGAAAATGCAGAGTTTTCCCAACGTTTTTGAAGGTATCAAAGGTGGATAGACAGCTAAACGAAGTGTCTGTCTATGGCCTCACACGGTTTTGATGGACCACAAACGGGCTGCCGCCCTGATAATGGCTCAAGAGCGGGTCATCAGGTAAAGCTCAGCAGTGGTGTTCGGCATGGGAATAAGGTAGGTCTCAGCCATCGACTTTGGTCGTCACGCTTTGAGGAGAGCCAATAATGCGTATCCGTTCCATCCCCCTTTTCAGTTTGATTCTCATGACGGGCAGCCTTTGGGCCAGCGCGGCCAGCGCCAATATGGAAGACATCATCTCCTGCACGAACATTGAGAACGATGCCGCCCGGCTCGAGTGCTTTGATGTGGCTGTTCCCGGAGTGCGCGAGGAGCTCGCCGTAGACAACGAAGAAGAACTAGCAGTCCTGGAAGAAGATCGCGATCAAAGATCCTTCTTTGGCTTGCCGCGCATGTCATTACCCAATGTATTGAGGCGTCGCGAAACCACACCAGACGAGTTTGGCTCCGCTGAATTGGAACAACGCCAGGCGCGCGAAGAAGACCGCAGCGATGAGCTGGCTGAAGACAGCGGCATTTTGACGGAAGTCACCGCCACGGTCGTGGAATGGGGCCGCAATCCGCGCGGCAAGTACTTTGTGGTGCTCGACAATGGGCACGTTTGGCGCCAGACCGATGATGGGCGCATTCCCTTACGCAATTCGGGAGGGAATACCGTCAGCATTCGCCGTACCGCGTTGGGCGGTTTCATGTTGAAGGCAAATGGCGTAAACCGCACCTTCAGGGTCGAACGCATCCGCTAGAGAACTTTTCGCTCACCTGAGCACTATGCATAGAAATGAAAAAGGGCCCGGATTGTTAAATCAATCCAGGCCCTTTTAATATTTGAAACAGTTCAGGATCAGTCCGGGAAGTGGCAGGCCACCAAGCGGCCGCCCTTTGCACCACGCGCATCCAGCGCCGGAATTTCCTTGGCGCATTTGTCTTGTGCGCGAGGACAGCGGGTGCGGAACACACAGCCCGAAGGTGGGTTCACCGGGGAAGGGATGTCGCCTTCCAAAATGATGCGCGCCTTGCCGCGTTCCTTGTCCGGGTCCGGAATGGGAGCGGCAGAGATCAAGGCTTGGGTGTAGGGATGGCGCGGGGATTCAAACAGCTCATCCCGGCTCGCGATTTCCATGACATTGCCAAGGTAGAGAACCAAAATACGATGGCTGATATGGCGCACCACGGACAGGTCGTGGCTGATAAACAGCATGGACATTTTGAACTCGTCCTGCAGGCGTTGCAGAAGGTTCACGATCTGAGCCTGAATGGATACATCCAGAGCCGAGACCGGCTCGTCGGCCACAATCATCCGCGGCTCCAGGATCATGGCCCGGGCGATGCCGATGCGTTGGTTCTGGCCGCCGGAAAATTCGTGAGGATAGCGGTTGATCATCTGCGGCAGCAGGCCAACCTTGGACATCATCTGACGCACACGCTCTCGCACGGCGTCTTTTTTCATCTTTGGATAAAGGCTGGTCAGCGGCTCTGAGATAATGTCGCCCACGGTCATGCGCGGGTTCAAACTGGCAAGCGGATCCTGAAACACAATCTGCAGATCAGCCCGATGAGGCCGCATGGCTTTGGTGCCCAGCCCGGCAAGGTCTTTACCCAGCCAGACGACTTTGCCGCCGGTCGGGGTCAGCAGCTGCAATACGGCGCGGCCAATGGTAGATTTGCCCGAGCCACTTTCGCCCACGATGGCAAGTGTTTCAGCTGCTTTAAGATCAAAGCTCACCCGGTCCACAGCTTTAAGAGGCTTGGAGCCTTTCAAAAAGCCTTGGGGAATAGGGAAATACATCTTGAGGTCTTCGACCTCCAAAATGGTTTCGCCCACGTTGATCTTCTGGCCTTTCTTGAGGGGTTTCATCTCGCCCATTACAGCGTCTCCCCTTCAGCTGAAAAGCCTTTCAAATGGCAGGCCTTGGCACGGGAAGATCCAAAGCCCACCAGCGGCGGGTGAGGGTCTTCAACGCAAGGCTCAAAGCGATAGGCGCAACGGGCCTGGAAACTACATCCCTGCGGTAGGTCCTGCAGGTTTGGCGGCTGGCCTGGGATGGCAGAAAGTTGCTGCTCGCCACCGGCATCCAGGCGCGGCATGGAAGACAACAGCCCACGCGTATAAGGGTGCTGCGGATCATAGAAGATGTCGCGCACATCGCCGGTCTCAACAAAGCGGCCCGCATACATCACCATAACCCGGTCACAGAGACCCGCGACCACGCCCAGATCGTGCGTGATCATGACGATGGCGGTGCCGGTGTTGTCTTTCAAGTCCGCGAACAATTCCAGGATCTGCGCCTGAACGGTCACGTCCAAAGCAGTTGAGGGCTCATCAGCAATCAAAAGCTCAGGTTCGCACAAAAGCGCCATGGCGATCATCACGCGTTGACGCATGCCGCCGGAAAATTCGTGTGGATATTGGGTCAGGCGCTTCTTGGCTTCAGGAATGCGCATGAGGTCCAGAAGTTCCGCCGCCCGATTGGTGGACGCGCGTTGGCTCATCTTCTTGTGGATCATCAAGACTTCGGTCATCTGTGCACCGACAGTCATGTGCGGGGTCAGCGATGTCATGGGATCTTGGAAGATCATGGACATGCGTTCGCCGCGGATCTTGTTGAGCTCCTTGGTCTTGAGGCCAAGGATTTCTGTGTCTTTGAATTTGACACTACCCGACCCTTTGCCGTTGGAGGCCAAGAGCCCCATGACAGCCATAAAGAGCTGGCTCTTGCCCGAGCCGGATTCACCAACGATGCCCAGGCATTCGCCTGCTTTGATGTCAAAGTTCACACCATTGACGGCGCTCACGTCGCCATCAGGTGTTGAGAATTTGACCGTCAGGTCATTGACGCTAAGTACGGAACTCATTCGTGCCTCGCAGAAAAAGCGACCGAGAATTAGCGGTCTTTGGGATCAAGCGCATCTCTGAGCCCGTCGCCAATAAAGTTGAAACAGAAAAGGGTGATGGCCATCAAGATAGCCGGGAAGATCAACATCCAGGGTGCGGTTTCAATTTCCTGCGCTCCTTCAGAAATCAGACGACCCCAGCTTGTCAAAGGCTCTTGAACACCAAGGCCCAGGAAGCTCAAGAAGCTTTCGGTCAGGATCACAGCAGGGATGGTCAGCGTCACATAGACGACGATCTGGCCCAGCACATTCGGCACCACGTGACGACGGATCATCACCGCACGGCTCACGCCAGCAGCTTCCGCCGCTTCGATGAATTCCTTCTGGCGAATGGACAAGGTCTGCCCGCGGACAATCCGCGCCATGGTCAGCCATTCTACCGCCCCGATAGCAAAGAAGAGCAGCCAAATGTTCCGTCCAAAGACCACCATCAAGATGATCACAAAGAACATGAAGGGCATGGAGTAAAGGATGTCCACAAAGCGCATCATTAATTCATCCACACGCCCACCCATAAATCCAGCCGTAGCGCCGTAGGCCACGCCAATCAACAGGCTGACGGAGGTGGCGATCAAGCCGATGGCAAGAGAGATTTGCGCGCCATACCAGGTGCGGGCAAAAATATCGCGGCCATTGGCATCCGTGCCGAACAGATAGAACGTGGTCTCCCCACTCAGGGTTTCCGCTGAAAGCGTAGGAGCCCCTGAGGTGTAAAGGTAGTTTTGGTCATTCAAGCCGTGAGGGCTCAGATAAGGTCCGACGATGGCCATAAGGATCATCAGACCCATGACAATCATGCCGGTCACAGCTGCCTTATTGGCAAACAGGCGACGACGGGCGTCATCCCAGAGGCTGCGGCCTTTGATTTCGGTGATTTTCCCGGTGTCGCCACCCATAGTTTGATCGGTCATCGGGCAGACCTCACTCTAGGATCCATCACGCCGTACATGACGTCGGCCATGAAATTGAAGAAAATGATGAGAGCTGAGAACAAGATCACTGTTCCCATCACCACCGTATAGTCCCGTTGCAGGGCGCTATCGACGAAGTATCGACCCAGTCCAGGGATCTGAAAGATTTTCTCGATCACCACAGAGCCGGTCAGAACTGCTGCCGTTGCAGGGCCAAGATAGCTGACCACAGGAAGAATACCGGCACGCAATGCGTGCCGCCGAATGACCATGCCTTCAGGCAAGCCCTTGGCGCGGGCGGTGCGCACAAAGTTAGAGCGCAGCACCTCGATCATGCCGCCACGGGAAAGCCGGGAAATCACGGCAATCTGCGGCAGGGCCAAGGCGGTGACAGGCAGCAGCATGTGCTGAAAATCACCTCCCCCCCAACCCGCAGTGGGCAGGAGATTTAGCTTTACCCCCAATGCCAGCGACAAAAGAGGCGCGACCACAAAGTTAGGCACAGTTATCCCAAACATGGCTGTGCCCATGACCCCGTAATCCAGCGCTGAATTTTGATTGAGAGCGGCGAAAGATCCAAGGAAGACCCCGATCGTTAGCGCAATGGCAAGGGCCGTGAGCCCTAACTTCGCGCTCACCGGCGCCCCCAGCGCAATCAGTTCCGAAACAGTGAAGTCTTCGCGCTTGAATGAAGGGCCGAAGTCCCAGCGGGTAACAATGCCTTCCACATAGAGATAGAATTGCTCAAGGATTGGCTTATCCAGGTCATATTTTTCGAGCATATTTTGCTCGATCTCAGGTGGAAGTTGACGGTCGCCGTCGAAGGGCCCGCCCGGGGCCAGCCGCATCATCATGAACGCGAGGAACGTGACGATGAATAATGTGGGAATGGCGCTCAAAATACGCCGCAACGCAAACCAGACCATGCGCGTGTTCCGTCCCTATTAGATTTGTCCGTGCCCATGCCCGGGGAAAACCCGGAGGGTGACGAAAATTATTGCCCCAAACCGCCAAACCGCCAAACTCAACCCGAAGGACCCTCTTGTCAACCAAGGTCCCCCAGCGGCAGCGGCGGACCCTAAGTGACAGATGCGCCCCCGCCAAGTCAACATGGTGTGAGTCCCTAGATTAATGGGTTGGAGGTGTTGCATTCCGGTCATGAAACCCAAGTTGGCCGGTCATGAAAAGGAGGTTCAGAGCCGTTTTCATTGCCGGTTCTCCGAACACTCCATATGATGCGCGGCCATGAACAAGCTGCGACCGCCATGGGACTGGTGTGCGCTGCAATAACAATAATGAGATGAACGGGCTCTTTCTTGGGCTCGTCAGAGGGGAATTCAGATGTCTGGAGCATCAGTCCATCAACATTGGTCATCCCGATTCGCGTTTATTATGGCCACCGTTGGCGCGGCCGTGGGCTTGGGGAACTTCTGGCGCTTTCCCTATCAGGCCGGCGAAAATGGCGGTGGGGCTTTCGTCATCATCTATATCGGCGTGATCCTGATTGTTGGTATTCCCCTGGTTATGGGCGAATTGCTGATCGGTCGGCGAGGCCAGCGCTCTGCTGTTGGGTCGGCTGCCGAAGTGGGTCGCCAGGAAGGCGGCTCCGGCATGTGGGGCATCATTGGCTGGTTGGGGATGCTCTCCTCGTTCATCGTGGTGAGCTACTATTCCGTCATTGCCGGTTGGGTGATGGCCTATATTCCGAAGGCAATCATACCCGGCACCTTCGATGGCGGCGTTGAAGCTGTCGGCGGCCATTTCGGAGCTCTGCTCGCAGACCCCAAACAGCTGATCATCTGGCACACGGCGTTTTTGGCGATCACGGTGTTGATCGTCATTCGCGGGCTGCACAATGGTATTGAGCGCGCTGCCACGATTTTGATGCCAGCCTTCTTTTTCATGTTGCTCTTTGTGGTCTACCTCGCCTCAACGGCTGGTGACTTGGCGGCCACGCTGGAATTTCTGTTCAACCCGCGTTGGTCTGAAGTGAATGTCAGCGTTGTGATGGCGGCTGTGAGCCAGGCTTTCTTTTCCATCGGCATCGCCACCGCCATCCTGATTACCTATGGCGCTTACCTCAACCGTGACGCCCACCTGCCGCGCTCATCGTTCTTGATCAGCTTCGCGGACACCGGGGTTGCCATCCTGGCAGGACTGGCCATCTTCCCGCTGGTCTTTGCCCATGGGTTGGATACGGATTCAGGTCCAGGCCTTTTGTTTGTGACGCTACCGTTGGCCTTTGCTGAATTGCCCATGGCGCAGCTCTTTGGCACGACCTTCTTTGTCCTTGCCTTTTTTGCGGCGTTGACATCCTCCATCGCGCTTTTGGAAATTATTATTTCCTGGGCCGAGGAAAAAGGGTTCACCCGTCGCAAGGCAACATTGTTCTTCGGCGGGCTGATCTGGGTTATCGGCATTGCCCAGGCTCTTTCGTTTAATGAATGGAGCGAGACTTTGCCGGACGGCTTCTTGCCGGGGGTGAGTGATCGGAACTTCTTTGGTCTGACGGACTTTGTCGCGACGCAGGTCTTTATGCCCCTGGGCGGCTTCTTGATCGCAATCTTTGTGGGTTGGGTTGTCAGCCGCGAAACCGCCCTGGAAGAGTTTGGCATTTCAGAAGGCGCGTTCAAGCTCTGGCGCTTCCTGGTGCGATTCCTCATTCCCATAACGGTTGGCGCTTTGTTGATACTCAGCACATCGCAAAACGGCTTTGGCGTCGATCTATTGGCGCAAATTGGTCTGAACGGCGGGTAGGGCATTTCTCGCTCACGCCAGTGCGTTGAACGACGCACGGCTCCGCGAGGCGGCGCATCAGCGCCGGACCACAGTCGTGGTCTGAACCCTTCATCTTAGGCCGAAAAATACCGCTCCAGGGCGTGGCGTAGCCCCATGTCCTGGAGGGTGACCACGCGCATGGGTACGCCGCCGTGCTCTGTTTCCACAACTCGCACTTCCGCATCGACCTGACGGCCTTCGGGCCCGTCCAGCAGCACTTCTTCTCGCTCGCCGCCGCGCAGGTCCAAGGCAAAAGGTGCCCCCGCAAGGGAGCCTTCGGGCACGCCCAGAAGATATTCAGCTTCAGGATTTGCGAACTTCACAATCCCCTCAGGGTCCACCAGCAGGAGCGCCGAGGCGCATTCCTGCAGCAGGGTTATATTGTTCGCCTCACCGGTGGCGGGTTTGAGCGTTGGTGCGGCAGGTTTCGAGGCAACAGGTTCCGGAACGGCAAGATCGGGGATTATGGGTGCTTCAGCCTCTTGGAGCGGTGCCTGGATTTCTTGACGGGACTGAGTTTCCTGGCGGGCCAGGCTCAAGTGAACCGCCCGGGCCAGATGGCCACTTGTGAGAGTAGTCCAATCCAGAACGTCTGCGGCACCGCTGCGGATGAGGTCCGCTGCAGCATCATGATCTACGGGCTCGGAGATAACGATGGCAGGCTTGCCGTCGGCGGCCCTCAAAAGCCCGCGAATCCACAAGCGATCCGCCGCCGTCAGATGGCCGCCATCGATGAGCAGGAGTTGGCAATGGGCCATCTCACCTTGCACCAAGGGCAGGGCGGCTTCATGGGCATCCAGATTACGACTGCGGGCCACGGCACAAAGCTGGCTCACGCGGTTACGTTCTCGGCCCAGTATAGCAAGCCGCGGGATTGGAGGGCTCTCCAATTCATCCGCAAGCTGATTATTTGGCACTGTAGGGTGGAACAGCATTTTTTACCCTTTGTTCACATTTGAGGCTTGTTCCCTGCAAACCTCAGACGCCCTTCTTTGGCGCCCCCGCTGGTCACAGCTCAAATATGATCCGCAACCCAATTCCCTACGTGGTTAAAAATGGGGAATGAGTCTGAACAAAGCGTAAAGGGAAGTGATGTTTGTTAAGCGCTGGGAAAGCATAAAGACCTTGTTAACTCTATGCTTCAGGCTCTTCCGCGCTCTTGGCAAGAATGCCCTGGATCAGATCTTCTGGAACGTCCGTGTCCTGAGCATTTTCATTGCCTGTTGAGCCTTTAATCAGGCCCACAGTCTTGGCATAACCCGCAGCGTAGGCCTTGCAGGCCTTGCAGATAAAGAAATGGAGCTTGAAACGAAACTGGTCCCACAGGGAAAGCTGACCTTCCAGGTAATCGTCGAGCTTTTCGTCGAGCTCTTTGCAGCTTATATGCCCAGGCATAACCATCATCATTTTCTTCATTTCTACCATGATCGACCTCTGGCGTGCGAGCGCGGTAAGGTTTGGTTAGGGTTTGCCATCGCTCAAAGGTCCTCCAACAAAGGATCCAGAAGTTTCTTCAGCGCGCCCCGTGCCCGGTGCAGGCGAACTTTCACCGCCCCGGGGGTTATTCCCAATTCTATCGCTGCCTCATCAGTCGACAGTTCTTGAATGTCACGGAGCAGGATCACGTTACGATAATTCTCAGGTAATTGTGAAATCGCCAGGTGAACAGCCTGGCTGCGTTCATCGGCCTCCAAACTATCGTGGGTCTCAGGTTCAGTCTGCCAAATTGGGTCGATGCGGGCCTCGGAGCCGTCAAACTGGGGCAGGAGGTCGTCAATGGCAGCTTCAGCTTTACGTTTCTTGGATCTCAGTTTCATTAAGGCTGCATTAACCGCTATCCGGTGCATCCAGCTGGAGAGCTTTGCGCGGCCCTCAAATCGATCGATTGCACGGAAGGCCTGCAAGAAAGCATCCTGCAAGCAGTCACGGGCGTCTTCCTCGTTCCGTACGATCCCGCGGATGACGGCCAGGAGCCGACCCGAATACTCTCGCACAATGAAGCCATACGCCGCCTTGTCGTGTGCCCGAAGCGCTTCGATCAGGACGGTTTCATCTTCATTGAGGAAATCTACGGGTCCATCGGATGAAGTCGTGGATGAGGTCATGTACGGCCTTCTGCGGGTGCCCTCGCGGCAGGAGAGAATCTGCGAATGATAGGCATATAGCCTATCTCGCTGCAAACCTTCCAGTTTTTAGCATCACCATACTGTGAGAGGTGATTGTGCTGAGCCCGTAACGCGCAATCTCGGCGGGTCATCTGAGATCCACCAATGGACAAGATGCAAGGCATTTTCATGTTTCTACGACCAATGATTCTCGGAGCCGTTCTCATCGCTGGATTTTCAGTAACCAGTGGCCTGTCTCGGGCGCAAGATGTGGAGGGGGCGGATGCATTCCGCGCCGCATGGCCGGATACGGATTTCACCCAGGTTTCCATCGACCTTGACGAGGTTATGGCAGGCGGCCCGCCCCGCGATGGTATCCCGCCCATTGATGACCCGCGTTTTGAACCGGTGAACGTCTCAAACCTCACCAGCCAGGTGCCGGTCTTGAGCGTCGAGATCGATGGAGATGCCCGCGCCTATCCCATTTCCGTTCTCATGTGGCATGAGGTGGTGAATGACGAAATTGCGGGCGAGCCCGTGGTGGTCGCCTATTGCCCGCTTTGTAACGCAGGCGCTGCTTTCTTCCGCACCATTGAGGGCCGCATCTATGACTTTGGCACCTCAGGTCTTTTGCGCAATTCAGATCTGCTCATGTACGACCGCCAAACCGATAGCTGGTGGCAGCAGTTCACTGGTGACGCTGTTGCCGGGGAAATGACAGGAACCGAGCTGACTTTCATTCCCGTTCGCATGGAAGCGTTTGGGCGCTTTGCCGTGCGGCATCCTGATGGGCAGGTTCTTATCCCGAATGATGAGGACGCCCGCAGCTATGGCGAAAATCCTTATGTGGGCTATGACAGCAGCGATTGGCCGTTTCTGTTCCGCGGTGAGTTTGACGAAGATATCTCGCCGCTTGCTCGCGTGGTGGCCATCGGTGATGAAGCCTGGAGTCTGGATTATATCCGCGAGGCCGGGCGCATAGAGACCGGAGACGTGGTGATCAGCTGGGAAGCTGGGCAAAACTCTGCTCTGGGGTCCAACCAGATTGCCGGCGGCAGCGATGTGGGCAATGTGATCGTTCAGCGCCAGGTCAGCGGCGGGCTGGAGGATGCGGTCTATATGGTGCCTTTCGCCTTTGCCTTCCGCGCCTTTCATCCTGACGGCACACTTCACACGAGCGCTGGAAACTGAGTATTTCTGCCATTTTTCAAGATTTTGGCCTAAGATTGTGACGGCTGTCACAACAAAAAGGTGTGTGTCGGTTTGCCTAGCGGAAATTGACCGCGGACCTTATTTCTCCTCCATCACAGCGCCAAACCCGGGAGGAAACGATGTCTGTAAAAACAACCAAATCGAGTGCATGGGCCGGTTTCAGTATCGTTGGTTTCTACTTGGCCGTGATGGCTGCAGCCTACGTGCAGCATTACGTGATGGCCTGAGCAGGCCTCAAGACAACAAAGCTGAAATCGTTCAATCAGACATAAACAGCCGGGCTCTGGTATTATCGGAGCCCGGCTTTTATGGTGCCGCAACCCAAATCATCTCCGCTGCGGCGGAAGGAGTTCTCATATGGCCGTAAGGCCCGCCCCCCTTAAGAGGCCCGCCCCCCTTAAGATCGTTATAGCCTTGCTCGCGTCCCTGTTCGTTACCGCCTGCGGTTCGGTAACGGCAGTGACAGACTTTGTCCTGCCTCAGGATCAAAGCTGGGAACGCTGGGCAGCCCATCAGCCTTATTCAGACCTGCGCCTCAATCATCAGCCCTGGGGTGAGTTCCTGAACAGCTATCGCCGCGTGGATGGGGACGGTGCAGTGAAAATGGCCTATCGGGATGTCACGGGCGAGGATCGCAGGTTGCTCAATAATTATATCGAGGCCATGAGCGTTGCCCCGGTGAGCACCCTGACCCGACAGGAACAATTCGCCTATTGGGTCAATCTTTATAACGCGCTGACCATCCAAGTGGTGCTGGAACATTATCCGGTGGACAGCATTCGCCGTATCGAATTTGGCCGCAGCTTCGTGCCTTCCTTCCTGGTGGATGATGGCCCCTGGGGGGAGGAGCTTGTCACCGTTGAAGGCATTCCCCTTTCGCTGGACAATATCGAACATCGTATCCTGCGGCCTTTGTTCCGGGAGGCGCGGGTGCATTATGTGCTGAACCGGGCGGCCATCGGATCGCCTGATTTGGTGGCAGCACCATTGGATCCGAGAAACCTGAACCAGCAGCTCAATGCAGCCGCGCGCACTTACGTGAACTCCCCACGAGGGGTTCAGGTGGACCGCAACCGAGCGGGCGTCAGCTCTGTTTACACATGGTTCCGGGAGGATTTTGGCGGCTCTGAAGATGCGGTGCTGGTCCATCTGGCCAGTTTCGCAGAACCTGAGCTACGCCGGAACCTAAGGCGCGTCTCCAAGGTCAGGGACCAGGGCTATGATTGGGCCCTCAACGACACGCGGTAGGTTTCTTCTCAGACAAATCGTCCCCCTGACGCAGCGCAATGCTTGCCGACCCGCGATCTATGGGCTAAGCCGCTCTTTCCAAAGGAAGACTTATGGCCAAGAAGAAAAAGACATTCCGCCCCAAGGCCCGTGTACCCAAGGGCCTCCGCGACCGCCGCGCCGATGATGTGCGCAGCGAACGGGCTGTCTTGGCCAAAATCCAGACGTTATATGAGCTCTATGGGTTCGACCCGCTGGAAACCTCAGCGTTTGAATACACTGATGCGCTTGGCAAGTTCCTGCCGGATCTTGATCGCCCCAACGAAGGTGTGTTTTCCCTTCAGGACGACGACGAGCAATGGCTCTCGCTGCGCTATGATCTGACAGCCCCTTTGGCCCGCTTTGTGGCGGAGAACTACGACGGTTTGACCAAGCCCTTCCGTCGCTATCAAACCGGCCCTGTGTGGCGTAACGAGAAACCTGGCCCCGGTCGCTTCCGCCAGTTCACCCAGTTTGATGCCGATACCGTCGGCACGCCGCTGATGGCCGCTGACGTTGAGATGATCATGCTGGCCGCTGACACTATGGAAACCATCGGCCTTGACCGTGGCGATTATGTGGTGCGCGTGAACAACCGCAAGGTTCTGGACGGGGTGTTGGAGCAAATCGGTGTCACAGGCGGTGAAGATGCTGCTGCTGAAGAACAACGCCTGACCATTCTCCGTGCGATTGATAAGCTTGATCGTCTCGGTGCGGAGGGTGTTGGTTATCTTCTCGGCGAAGGCCGTAAGGATGAAAGCGGCGATTACACCAAGGGTGCTGGCCTTAGTAAGGATCAGATCGCTACGGTTCTGGCCTTTACGGAATCCGGCGGCAATGATGTGAACGCAACTCTCGACAGCCTGCGCAAGCTGGTGGGGTCAAGCGAAATTGGCCAGACAGGCATTGCTGAGTTGGAAGAGATCAACGCGCTTCTAATTGCCGGAGACTACGGCCCCGACCGCGTGAAGATTGATCCATCCCTTGTGCGCGGGCTTGGCTATTACACGGGTCCAGTTTTTGAGGCAGAACTGACCTTTGAGATCAATGATGACAAAGGCCAGCTCATGCGCTTTGGCTCTGCCGGGGGCGGGGGGCGCTACGACGGGTTGGTGGAACGCTTTAAGGGCGTGAAGGTTCCGGCAACGGGCTTCTCCTTAGGTGTCAGCAGGCTTTTGTCCGCGCTGGACGCCAAAGGCCGCCTGAAGCAAGACATCAGCAAAGCCCCCGTTGTGGTGCTGGTGCTGGATCAGGACCGTATCAGCGATGCTCAAGGCATGGTGCAGGAACTTCGCAACGCGGGTGTGCGCGCTGAGATGTATCTCGGCGGCAGCGGCATGCGCGCGCAGATGAAATACGCCGACAAGCGCGGTGCCCCCATCGCCATTATCGAAGGCGAAGACGAGCTTGAGAAGGGCGAGATTACGCTCAAGGATCTGATCCTGGGCAATCAGCTCTCTACCGAGATCGAAGACAACAAAACCTGGCGCGAAGATCAACCGGCACAGCTATCTGTGAAACGCAGAGATCTTGTAGGCGCCGTCCTGGACATGCTTGCGCGCCATGAACCAAACCAAGAACCAGAAATGGGGACCCGCCATGCCTGATACGCCTTTTGGGGGTGTGTTCGAGGCAGCAGGGTTTAAATTTCTCGACACGCCCATTCTTCAGCCCGCGGATGTTTTCCTGGATCGTTCCGGGGATGCAATCCGGCGACGGCTTTTCATGCTGACCGATCCCGGTGGAGTGGAACATTGCCTGCGCCCGGAACTGACAATTCCCGTTGCCCGCGAGGTTATTGCATCTGGCAACAAGGCCGCTCGCGTTTGGTCTTCAGGGCTGGTGTTCAGATATTCTACAAACGGCGGCGAATTTACCCAAGCAGGTATTGAGCACATTGGCGGAAGCTCGCCTGCGCAAGATGACGCCGAGGTTCTCGCGCTTTCGCTCAAAGCCTGTGCGGCGCTGGGTGTCGATGCGCCGCAAGTCACCCTTGGAGACCTGGGCGTCTTTCAAGGGGTGCTGGATGCAGTTGATCTGCCCAAAGCCTGGCGGGAACGCTTGCGCCGTCATTTCTGGCATGCGGATGTGTTCCAAGACCTGTTGGCGCGCCTGAAAGGTGATGCAAAAACAAGCGATGATGAAAACGCAGGCCTGATGGCCTCTATCGGCGGCTTGTCTCAAGTTGAGGCCACCCAAGCGGTGCATGACATTCTCAAGCTTGCCAATATTCGCCCGGTGGGCGGGCGATCAGTGGAAGAGATCACCGCGCGCTTCTTGGAAAAAGCGCAAGACGCGAGCAGCGAGACTTTGGCTCCTGATGTGGTCAAAGCGCTGGAGGCATTTCTCGCCCTGGATACCACGGCGGATAAAGCCGCAGAGGAACTTTCCAAGCTTGCGATGAAGTTCGGTTTGAACATCGACACAGCCCTCGCCCAATTGTCTGCACGCCATGAAGCTCTTGCAACTCGAGGGTTGAACCTGAGCGCTACGCGCTTTGCTGCGGCCTTCGGGCGGGAGCTTGAATATTACACGGGCTTTGTTTTTGAGCTGCACGCAGGCGAGGTGAAACTCGCCGGGGGCGGGCGCTATGACGGCTTGATGAAGCAGCTTGGTGCGAGCCAGCCCTTGACCGCTGTTGGTGCCGCCATCTGGGTGGAACGCGCATTAAGTGCCGCAAAAGAGGATGCTGCCACGGTAAGCGATGGAGGGGCATCATGAGCGATGACAGCCTGATCCTTGCTGTGCCGTCCAAGGGACGCCTTCAGGAAGCAGCCTTTGATATGTTCGGCGCCGCAGGTTTCTCGGTAACGCGCGCCAAGGGTGGGCGCGGCTATACTGGCGAGATGGCGAACCTGCCTCAGGTAAGCGTGTTGCTGCTCTCGGCAGGAGAGATTGCGCGGGGGCTGGATGCTGGAGAAATCCATCTGGGTATTACCGGCGAAGATCTGCTGCGGGAATACGCGCCGGATTTCGATGCCTCTATTGCATTGTTGAAACCCCTTGGCTTTGGTCATGCCGATGTTGTGGTGGCTTTGCCTCAGGGCTGGATCGATGTGAGTGACGTAGAAGATTTGCGGGAGGTGAGTGTGGATTTTTTTTCCCGCCACGGTCGCCGCATGCGCGTTGCCACCAAATACGCAAACCTGACCCACCAGTTCTTTTCAGCCTTCGGGCTCACAGATTATCGCATCGTGGAAAGCCTGGGCGCGACCGAAGGGGCTCCGGCCTCTGGCGCTGCGGAACTGATCGTGGATATCACCTCCTCCGGTGCGACGCTGGCAGCCAATGATCTCAAGGTCATCCGCGGCGGTACAATATTGGAAAGCCAGGCGCAATTGGCGGGCTCCCGCAAAGCCCCATGGAGCGCCAATGCGCTGGTGAGCCTCAAGGCTCTGGCAGGCGCCCTTGAGCTCGGCGATGCGGCTGCTAAGCTGAAGCCATGAGTGCTTCGGATTGGGCCATCTTTGTCAGTGCTTTTGTTACGCTCCTGGTGGTGATTGATCCACCGGGGGTGGCGCCGATCTTTGCCTCGCTCACTCATGGCCAAAGCCGCGCCTATCGCTTCAAGATGGCACTTAAGGGAACGCTGGTAGCAACCGGCGTTTTGTTTTCGTTTGCCTTTGGCGGAGAGTGGCTTTTAGAGGCTGTGGGCATTGGCTTGCCGGCATTCAGTACCGCAGGCGGCATCTTGCTCTTTTATATGGGCATGGAGATGGTGTTCGAAAAACGCACCGAACGCCGCACAAAAACTGCTGAGCATGCAGTGGAAGAAGTTCACCAGCAGCACCCCGACCAGGACGGCCCGGAAGATATATCCGTCTTCCCGTTGGGCATCCCGCTGATGGCGGGGCCCGGGGCCATGGCCACCACGGTGTTGCTTATGAGCGCCAACGAAGGGGCTTTCATCGCACAAGGCGCCGTGTTGACGGCACTCGGATTGGTTTTGGTACTGACGTTTTTGATCCTGGTGTTTCTCACCGAGGCAATCCAGTTGGCAGGGGATACGTTCTCCATCCTGCTCACGCGCCTCATGGGCGTGATGTTGACCGCCTTGGCCGTGCAATATGTTTTCAATGGACTGAAAGCAGGACTGCTGAGCTAGCCCATTTTACTCACATAGTGATAGTGCAACATTTCATGCAGGCTTTTGGGCAGGGCGGGGAGGGCTGAGCGTGGCAACATGAACGTGGCCAGCGCGAAGAGATCGCCAAAGACTTTGTGTTTCTGCGCTGCTGCGTGCAAATAGCCATGCCCACTGGAGCCGCCGGTGCCTACTTTTTGGCCAATCATTCGTTGGGCCATCAATGCATGGCGGGAGCGCCAGTTGGTCATGCTCTCGTCCAGATCCATCACTTGGGAAAGTATCTTGAACGGAACCTGCAAGGCAGGCTCATCGCGGTAGAGATTGATGAACAGGGCCGCTTCCAGGCCACGGCGAGAAAATGTCCACGCCCCTTCATCTTTAAGTTTGTCATAGGCCTCATCGTCCAGAAGGGCATCCAGCATATTGTGCGCGTTCTTCAAGGATGCCAGCTGGGTGACTTTGTCAGCTTCACTAAGCTGCGGCTGGGTACGGATGATCTCCGCTTCCTTTTCCAGCATATCGCCCAGGGCTTCGAGATAGGCATCGCGGAATTTGAAATCTCCATGATCCAGAAATGGTGTGCGCGAGAGCCACGCATCCAGGGACTGGCGCAGAGAAGGTTTGGCGTAGGCGGCGCGTAAGGATTCCTGTTCATGAGGTTTAAGGCGCAGGTGCACGTCTTGTTGGTCCAGCTGTACGCGTTCGTCCTTGCGCAGGCCAAGACCTGTTTCCACCAGGCGGAACTGTAGGCTCTGAAAGCCACTTGCCGGGAACAGAAGGTCGCGAAATTCCAGAAAATCCATGGGCGTCATGGTCTCCAGAATATCCACTTGTTGGATCAACACCCGCATGATCACCAACACTCGCTCCAGCGCCTGGGCCACCTTGCCGCCGTCGCGTTCATCAAATGCCTCGCCGCCCAAAAGCTCCTGCACCAGGGTCAGCTCGTAAAGCACCTGTTTGAACCACAACTCATAGGATTGATGGATGACGATGAACAGGTGCTCGTCATGGGCCGTGCGGCCAAGCTTGGTGCTCTCAGGGTCTTGGCAATCGAGCAATTTCTCGAGCTGAAGATATTCGCCGTAATGCATGGGGTGCGCCTCATCGATGAGCGGAAAGAATTGGCACCGCTTCTAACTTAGATTTGCGCTTATGTCCCAAGAGAACCATTTTCTCCTGAGAAAAACCTTCAGGAAAAAGGGCGCAAGATCATTCACACCGGTGAGGGGTGAGAGATCTCGCGCCCTGGGGCTCCAGCAGGTGTTTGGGGGCACCGTCGGAGTTGCGAATTAGTCCTAGTCGAAGTGTCGACGATTCAGGCGTACGACAGATACATCGTCAGAATCATTAGTGCGGACGGTCAAATGAGGCCGTCCAGTTTCACCAAAGTCGGTTTCAAGCTGGCCTTCATGGCGGCTGGATTCCACCACAAAGACGGCGGCGGTGTCATAGGCATGAATGACCATGGCGTCACCATCATCGCCCTCTTCGATGACGAACTGATAGTCCTCGTCAAAGCCGTTGAAGTACATGTAGATGAGATCGTTGCCATCGTCGGAGCTCACGACACGCATGTCAGCTTCGCCTTCATTGCGCGCGTCACCGCTGATCCAGACCGTGTCATTGCCATTGTCGTTGCTTTCGATGCGAATGCCACTCGCTTCGAGCTCGGCCATGACTTCACCTTCGATGTCGCCCATCTCAATGACAAGCTGCGCCATTTCCTGACCCAGTTCGCGCATCTCACCTTCGAAAACACGCATTTCAATCTCGAACTCATGCATCTCTGCTTCGAACTCGGGGCGGTCCTCATCGCTCATGTCATGGTGGGAGCCATGCATGCGTCGGACGAACACCCGATGGTGCTCATCATCATCCGCATCTTCGTTCTCATGATCACTGCGAATGATAATACGGTTTGTTCCATCATGTTCGAAATCAAAGTCGAAATCGAATTCGAGCTGATCGAGTTCCTCATGAACCTCTTGCATTGCTGCTTCGAACTCTTCGCGCTCTTCATCTGTCATGTCATGATGAGAGCCATGCATGCGATGGACGAAAACGCGGCGGTGTTCGCCGTCCTCTTCATCGCCGTCACCTATATGTCGTTCGACGACGACGCGAACCTCATGATTCTTTTCTGTTTGCACGACAGTTTCTGCAAACGCGGATTGAAGTACAAAGGCGCTCATCGCCGCGACTGCGCCCATCACGAATAGGTTTGTGGATTTCATAACAGCACCCCGGATTGGTATATTGAATCTGGTGACCATATTGTCATGGCCAAGCTTTCCGCGTGATGACGGCAGTATTACAAATTGGAAAGGTTGCAGATGAAGCGCTGGGTTAGGCCAGTCTAGGCTAGGCTAGTTTTTGGGCCCGCGACGCATCTCGCCAGAGCGATGATCTTCAGCTTCATCTTCATCCATGTGCACCAGCTCGATAGAACTAGGGTCTGTAGTGCGAATGACGATACGGGGGGTGCCGTCTTCGCCTTTGGCTCTCTCGACGATGGCCACATATTCATCATCCACAATATGGAGTCTGTTGCGTCCGCTGAATTGCATGTTTTCGAGGGCCTCAAGGCCTTCCAAGGCAGCGCGTGTGCCAACCTCGGCAAAAGCTTCTCCAAGGCGGGCCAATTCTTCGCCCAGCGTACTGAAGTCACTGTCTTCTTCCGCCACGCCAACAAATGCTTCAGCTTGCAGTTCTGCCATCTCTGCTGCCAGTTCGTGCATTTCCCGTTGAAACTCAGCCATTTCCATTTGGAATTCCGCTTCCATCCCTCGGAGTTCTGCTTGGCTGAGTTCCTCTATATCGACCATGGCATAAGTGTATTCGGCGTCTAGGTTACTTATTTGTCCTTCTACGGCAGACATTTCCTCTTGAAGCTCTGCCATCTCTTCGTGGAGTTCCTCGGCGTATTCAAAGCGGCCGGTAAACTCAATTTCCCAGTTTTCCCGTTCTGAAAGACGCTCAACCAGAACCTCCATCCGTTCTTGAATGCGGTCACGAAGGTCGTCTTCGTCAAGCACCGTGTTGCCGAACATCACATTGGAGCCATGCTCGGGTCCAAACTCGACCACATGCACTTCATCGCCAGAGCAACTCAAAACGCCGGTTGTTTCATCGCCATCGCCTGCGGGCACAAAGACACAAATCTCGGTGGTCTCATCGCCATGATCAACGGACCGGTCGATGACCATGCGCACCACATTGCTCTCTCTTGCGCGTGGTGCTGTGCGTTCCTCTGGTCTTTCGGGGCGCTCAGGTCTTTCTGTGCTCTCTGGTGCCGGAGCATCGGACACAACCCGCGTTGTCGCATCCCGTGCTGGTTCAGGAACCTTGTCATCGGCAAAGGCAGGGACGGCCATTGTGCCAAGGCTCAGGGCAAGAATAACGGCGCAGGCGGACAGCTTGGCTGTCACCGTCTGGTGGG
>JAJFIL010000039.1 GCA_021774965.1 Alphaproteobacteria bacterium | reverse complement strand
AGAAGCGCGAGGCGGGACCATGCTTGCGGTCGGTCCTTCAAGACCCGTGGGGGAAACGGTCCCCGCCAGCGCACGGGCCAAATCACGGCCCGTGCGCACTACATAACCACAATCAAACCAGACAAGGGGGGAAGGGACGATAGTAGCAACCTCCAGCGTCACCTCCCCCTCTGAGGGGGGAGGTCGGAGCGTTAGCGACGGGAGGGGGTGGCGAGCCATCAAAAAGACGAGGGCGATAGATCAAACTTCAGTTCCACATAGCTGGTAGCTAGACGCTGTATGAAATAGCCAGAGCTGGACGTGTAAACGAGAAAGGGCCGAGCTCGCGCTCGCCCCCTTTTCGTTGAGGCGTTGCCCCCTACTCCAGCTCTGTCGCCGCTGAGACGCAGGTGCCCATGTCGACGAATGAGTTTGTTGTCGCATGGTAGCAGTATTCTCCGGCCACGTTGTCACCTTCATTGGCCTCACTGACGCCATTGGTCCAATCCAGGATCACTTGGATGCGGACGTATTCATAGCCCTCGTTCCAACTAGAGTTGGTGTCGTTCCCGGTGCCGCGCGTGGTGGCGGACATGGTCACAAACCGTTGCCAGTTGGCGTTGATGGTGGGCATGGGGTCCTCGTAAACGTGCCAGGCCTCTTCGCCGTCACCATAAAGATCGGGACCCTCATTGAGGCGCAACTGCACCTCCACCGGACAGTCGCCCACGCGGCGGTTATGCCGTTCGCCGTGGTTTTCCACTTCAAACGTCACGGACAGACGCCGTGCCATGGGGGTGCCGCCGGTCTGGCGCTGCTGCACGCGGATCAGGCCGTCAGGGCTTTTGTTGGAATTGCCAGCGCCGGGGTGCGGACCAAAGGCAAAGTCAGCTTGCTCGATCACGCTGCCCGGCACGGGAAGGCAGCCAACCTCCTCAAACTGGGCGTCGGGGAAATTGAACCCGGTGTCAGTGCCAGTGTCGTTGCTGTCGTCATCTTCACTGCCGCTATCGTCTGTATCCTGATCACCATCTCCTGCGCCACCCGATCCAGAGCTGGGGCCCGGAAAAGGATGTGGATTGGGCTCAAAGGTTACGTCCGGTAAGCTGTTTTCAGCTTCTTCCTCATCCTCTCCATCACCTGCTGGTGGAAGATTTGGAAACGGTGCGGGCTCGAAAGTTCCCGTGGGGAAGTTGGGTGTCTCGGCTGTACCGGGAGCCGTCTCGAATGTGCCGGGGGGAAGGTTTGGGTCATTGCCCGCCGCAGGCTCCATGGTGGCATTGCCAACACCCCGCCTATTGCTCGGGGGCACATATCCATCAGGGGGCGGAAGATCATCAACTTTGATGTCGCCAAGATTGACGTCATGAATGAACACCGGCGAGGGCCCGGGAAAGTCCGGCCCATCAATGCCATCTCGATTGTCGACGGTCTGCCAGCTTGAAATATTGGCTTGCCCGCCCTGGATCATGAAAACGAAATCGCGCTCAGCATGACAGACCGGCCCAAGGTGCGGCAAGGAAAGAAGAACGAAGTTACCATCTTCGTCCGCCTCAGTGGCGACCCAGTTGGTGGTATTGAAAGGACAGTCGCCTCCAAGACAAAGAGCGTTATCGGTAAAGCGGGCCATGGTCATCACATCAAGGGCGTAGCCGGGGCCATCAAGTTCACCATCGTCGGTCGCCAAAGGCTCGCTGCGAACAAGGCGTCCTTCGAGCCGCCAATGACACGCGGCCTCCGCCACATTGCTGATGATCAGCGCTGCGCCAAAAGCGACGACGCCCAGGGTCATGGAAAAACTGTTCCGTCTACTGATTGGATTATTGCTGCTCATGGCATCCTCCCCGGATGTTTTCACTTCCGTGACACCTTACATGAGAAGTCCAGATAGGTCGGTAAAGGGACGATCCGACTGAGGTGTGCATCGGTCACACGCTTAGGGTGTTTTTAACCCTGCGCTTGGCTCTGGAAGGTAGAGCGCCTTCCCTGACATCAAGAAAAGCAATTCGAAGGGCAATTTGAGGACAAACAGAAGTCAACAAAACCGCCGGTTTTACTTGTTCTATAACAATGGAGCGGGGATATCTGCCTGCCTATCCCGTCCCCCGGCCCCACCCGGGCGCACTCCAAAGAACCCTCACCCAATCTTGTCATCTGCTCCAAATTCATCTATATGTATAGACATCTGGATTGGAGGATGAGCCATGACCAAGACAACTCTTGAGCGCCGCAGCGGGATCTCCCTTTGGCGACAGATCGCTCAGCATCTGCACGAAGAGATCAAATCCGGTGAGCTTCAACCCGGCAGCAAACTGCCTACTGAGCCTCATCTTGCGCGCCGTTTTGGCGTAAACCGCCATACGGTGCGACGCGCTCTCTCAGTGCTTCAGGAAGAAGGCCTGGTGAGTATTGAGCAAGGCCGCGGCACCTTTGTCCGGACGCCCAATGCTGACTATCACCCCGGCGAAGATGCGCACCTTTCCGGCAATATCGGTCGTGAGGGCCGCGAAGCGGGTGGAGAGCTGATCACCTCCCGCCATCTGGCCGCGGAGCCAAAAGTGGCGGCAGCCCTAGGCCTGCGCCCCGGTGAGGATGTGATCTTGCTGGAGCTTTTGCACCTGGTGGACCACCGACCGGTCTCTATCGCCTCGCACTATTTTCCGGCTCATCGGTTTAAAGGACTTGAGAAGCGGTTCCTCAAAAGCCACTCCATCACGCAGGCGCTGAAGAGTTATGGCATTGCCGATTACATGCGCAAACGCACCAAGGTGAACGCCAGCCTGCCTAATTCTGAGGACGCCCGGGTGCTGAAAATGCCCCGCGGTCAGCCCGTGGTGGTGGCCGAGAACGTCAATGTGGATCTGGACGGCAAGCCCATCGAGTTCACCATCTCCCGCAGTGCCGGTGGCCGCATGCAGCTGATGTTTGAGCGCTAGAAACCATTCTCAAATCTGCCGCTTTGCTGAATCCGCTTGCCGGCGCTACACTCTGTGCCAGAGGCGTATTTTGGTCTCTACGGGGTAGGGTGTTTTTGGGAGGGGTCCCATGCGTCGCGCAATTGCGTTGGGGGCAAGCGTATTTGGCCTGGCGGCTGCTATATTTGGCAGCCAGCCTGCCTTAGCCGATTCCGTCATGACTGAGTTCATGGAGACCATGATCCCGCATGTGGATGAGCGGGTGCCTTTGCCTGCGCCTGCCGCTCGCGTGATGGCGGTGACCTTCACCGCCGCCTACGATGCCTGGGCTGCTTACGATGAAGAGGCCGTGGGTGTCGTCACCGGCAATCTTCTCGATGGCACCGGCGGCGGCAATTCTGAAGGCAATCAGGAAGAAGCCATCCTTCACGCCATGCTGACCACGCTCTATGGGCTGACCGGCAAGCAAAACCCTTACCGCCAACGTCTGCGCTGGATGGGCTATAACCCTGACAGCGAAAGCGCAGCGGCGCAATTGGGCCGCAACATCGGCGCCATGGTCCTGGCCGAACGGCGTCAGGACGGGGCCAATCAGCAAGATTACTATGAGGACACAAGCCACTACATGGTGGCCCCTCCTGAGGAACTCGCCGCCTGGCAGCCGGACTTTCTCGACCGCATGGTGCAAGAGCCCATCACGCCGCATTGGGGCCATGTGGTGCCTTTTGCCATTCGCAATATCCAGCATCACCGCCCCCCTGCCCCACCTGCACTGGGCTCGCCAGAGTTCGACGCCCAAGTGCAGGAAGTCCTTGATTACAGCGCGAATTTGACCGAACAGCACAAAGCCATCGCGGAATATTGGGCACCGGAACGCTGGGCCACTCCAGCCACGCACCTGGTGGATCTGAGCAAGGATATCTCAGAGCGAGACGGCCTCAGCCTGGCCCAAGACGTGGCAATGTTCTTCACCGTGGGCAATGCCTTGATGGATGCAGGTATCGCTGCGTGGGACACGAAATATCACTACAATTACGTGCGTCCCGTCACCGTAATCCAGCGTATGGGAGACCAACAGATCCAAGCTTACAACTGGCGACGCAATCGCACAGAGATGATTGCTGCGGAAGACTGGGAGCCCTATCTCGAAACCCCGGCTTTTCCTGAATATGTCTCCGGCCACAGCGCCTTTGCTGCGGCCTGGGCCCGCGCCATGGAGCTGAGCTTAGGGACCGACCAGTTCGATTATACGGGACGGGTCTATTTCCTGAACGAGGAAAACAGCAGCCACGTAGTGGACCCCATCGATCTGCATTTCCAGACCTATCAGGACGCCGCCGCATCAAGTGGCATGTCGCGTCTTTATGGCGGCATTCACTGGATGGTGGGCAACACCGAAGCCTTGCGCATGGGGCGCACCATCGGCGAGATGGCCCACAATCGCGCGCAAGGCTTCTTTGAAGGAACCGCCACAGCGCCAACGCCGGTCTTTGCAGGCGTTGATACCGAGTATTGGCAAGCCATGGGAGCTGGCGGACGGATGAGCACGGTACTGGACCCTGTGCCAGCAGGGCTGTACTCCATTTCCGCCTCCCTGAGCAGTGATGCGGGCTATGAGCACCGCGCGCCGGTGCGCCTTACGGTGCGATCCGGGGATGGATCCAATCGCTTGCTGGGGGTCTATGACGAGACCAATCGCACTGGCCCTCCAGGATCAATGCCGCCGTGGGTGAGTGTGGGCTGGCGCAGCACCGGAGTTGAGCCGTTCTATGTGATCTTGGAGCCTCTTTCCGATGGTTCTGATCTTGAGGTGGTGCAAATCTATCAAGTTCGGGTGAATTGAGACAAAAGTAGTATCGTTTCGAGCCCACACACCTTAGGTTTCGAAGTAAATTTGAGGCTTGGGGGGTTCTGCGAAAATGAACATTTCTGGAAAAATTACAAAGACTCTGATCGGCGGAGCGATCTGCGGTGCCCTGATCATAGGGACGCTGGCAGTTACCACCAGCGCCATGGCGCATATGCGAACGCTCAACCGCGCTGAGATCTCTCACTTAACTCGGGTGAGAGAAACTGGATTTGTGGAACTTTACCAACACCCGGACCTTGAGAGCTTTGCCTTTACGCATATCTACTTCGAGCCTGTTACCAACAGAATGCAGCCGCAAGATATTTATGATATTGACCGACGCCCCCGTCATATCGAAGAGCTGGCTGAAGACTTCCATGAGCATTTGCTCCACTCTTTTAAGAACAGCGGCCTTTTAACCAGCCAGCCAGACGAGCGCACCTTGGTCATCTCGACAGCGATCACAGACGTTGGCGAATTTCACGAGCAAACAACCGGCAGTCACCTCGCGCGCGCGCCCTCAAGCCACCTTTTGCGCGGAGGCGCTGTGATGGAAATGGTCTGGCGTGCTGGTCCAGAAGGAGAAGTCGTGCTGGCCTTGCGTGACGGTCGTACTCCCGAACGATACGCACCGGTTACCGACAGAGATGATGATTTCACCGACACCCGTGATGCGTTTGAAGATTGGGCAGTAAATCTGGTGGATTTCTTTGCTGAGGACTTCCGCGCAATTGAGGACTAGCCCCAAAAGGGGATCTCGCAGTTTGAAGTATTGTTCAAGTACTCGTGAAATCATAAATTGTGATCGCACCCTCATCAATCTTGGCCTATTCTGATCGTGATGTAATTCTCGCGTTTTTCTGAAATTCAGGAGGACTGATGATGACCAGAACATCACCCAGATTCACAAAGTTATTTATGCGTCTGTTGCTGGCAGGGCTTGTTCTGAGCCTGATGGTCTTTCCCTTAAGCGCCTCAGCATTTTTGCGTTCAATCGAGGGCGCAGAACTCCTTCATCTGAATCGCCTGACAGGCACCAATTTCATGGAGCATTATGCGCATCCTGAAATTGAGAGCTATCGCTTCACCGGCATTTATTTCGAGCCTGTCATAAACCGCATTGAGGATTACCGTATCTATGATCAGGACCTTCGCCCCTCCCATACTGAAGAATTGGCCGGTGAGTTTCACGCAAAGATCCTGCAGGCCTTTTCGGGAACTGATCTTCTGGTTCAGGAACCGGGCCCCCGAACACTGGTCATCTCAACCTACCTTACAAATGTTGAACGGTTCATCGTAGAGGGAACAGGCACGCATTTGGCGGAGGCCCCGCCGGACTACCGCACGCGAGGTGGCGCGACCATGGAAATGATCTGGCGAGCAGGACCCGGCGGAGACATCGTTCTTGCGCTTAGAGACGGACGGCAGCCGGAAATCTATGATCCAGTGGGCAACCAGGATGACCGCTTTACGGACATTCGAGAGGCCTTCGATGTGTGGGCCGAGAACCTGGCCTTTTTCTTTGCCGTTAATGAACGAGTGCCTACCAACTAGCAACGATCCATGGCTGATGGAATGCATTACTCGCAATACAAGGATTAACAGATCTACCGTGCCGAACATTACAATTACGTAATGCAGTCAACTGCCTGTGAACTTACCATGTTGTAATGAGTAATTTCTGCATGAGGCACTATGTATAGCTCTGTTGTTTCGTCGCATCTGCGACACCTAGAGGGCTGGCCTATGAAAAACTTACTCCCATTCGACCGTATCGGCGGATCATGCACCCGCATTGTTTTTGCTGCTGCACTCATTACCACACTGACGGTTCCGTTGAGTGCAAACGCCTTTATGCGTTCAGTTGATGCCTCAGAGATCGCACATCTTGAAACTCTGAGTGATTCCAATTTTGTTGAGCACTATGAGCACCCCGAACTCGAAAGCTTTCCGTTTACCCGGATATACATTGAACCGATAACCAATCACATGCAGCCGCAGGATATTTATGACTTGAGCCTGCGACCTCGTGATATTGAGGCATTGGCAGAAGAATTCCGTGAAAAACTTCTCGCGGCCTTTGACGGCAGTGGGCTCTTAACCGACGAGCCGGATGAACACACTCTGGTGATCTCAACGGCAATAACCGATATTGGAGAGTTCCACCAACAAACCACAGGAAGCCATCTCGCAAATGCTTCCGCTCACAATTTGATGCGAGGCGGTGCCATCATGGAGATGGTATGGCGCGCCGGACCTGGCGGCGAAATCGTTCTTGCCCTCCGTGATGGGCGCACCCCAGAGCCAAGCGATCCCGTAACAGACCGCAATGATGATTTCACCGATGTTCGAGATGCCTTTGACGACTGGGCAGCAGATCTGTCAGGTTTCTTTGGCGTAGCAGCCGATGATGACGTCGCCATGAACTAACGCAGGTTGCTCGGCACCTATCGACGTAACCCTTGCTGCGTTCTATCATCCTAAGTGTCAGGCACTCGTTGTGCCTGACACGCGTTGACAATTAACATTGCGACACAGGAGATAGCCTCATGCCTTTTCCTCACTTAAAATTTTCCACCTTCATTATTGCGCTTGGACTTTCCGTTTCTGCGCAGGCTGCCCCCCTTACAGTTTCAGCAAATGACCTTTCCGGCCTTAGCCGGATGGATAGCTCCCAATTCGATGAAGTCTATTTCAATCCTGATGCCACCACATCTGGCATCAGCTTGGGGAACGTTTCCCTGGGAATAGAGAATAGATCAGAACGTCAGCAGTTCGGCACTCGTGATCTCGAACAATTGCGGAGCAATTTCGAAGATCAACTTGACGCACAAATTGGTTTTGGCAATTTGATCATGGATGTCACTCTTACTGAGCTCATTCCCAATATTGTGCTAAACCAAAACGGCGTACGCACATCGCGGTATCATCGATCAACTGGTGCTGGACGCGCCTCCATGGAAGCGGTTTTCAGGGATGCGGACACTGGCGAAATTGTCTTAGTCATTGTCGATGAGAGACGTGGCCTCCCTCTATCCCACAACAGGCACATACAAACACGCCTCATCTGGGGTGACGCTACAGACATCCTTGAAGCTTGGGCTGCTGAACTTCCTGGCGTACTTTAGTCCGCCTAAGGAATACCGATAAGCTTGTGGGTCTGAAGGCTCAGGCGCCATTGCGGATGGGCTTTGCAATAGGCAACCGCCGCCGCCGTATTGGCTTCCAAGTCAGGTCCGTCCATGGGCTGAAGGAAGAAGTGTGCAAAGCCCAGATGGGCGAAATTTTCAGGGCGCGCCTTTTCCTGCGGGAAGACGAGCTTTAACTCGTTTCCGGTGGTTTGCACCAACGGAGCGTCCGCCTTTGGGCTGACGCAAATCCAGTCGATGTTTTCAGGTGCGGGTAATGTGCCGTTGGTTTCCACAGCCACACGAAGCCCGCGTTTGTGAAATGCATCCACGAGCCGACGATCCAGTTGCAACAGGGGCTCGCCCCCTGTGCACACCACCAGCGGTGTGCCGCCTGCGCCCGTCGGCCAGGCCTCACTCACGGCCTGTGCCAGGTCAGCGGTCTCTTTGAATTTGCCGCCGCCGGGACCATCTGTGCCGATGAAATCCGTGTCACAAAATTGGCAGATGGATTTCGTCCGATCATATTCCAGCCCAGACCAGAGATTACACCCGGCAAAACGACAGAACACAGCTGGCAAACCGGCCTGCCCGCCTTCGCCCTGCAACGTGTAGAAAATCTCTTTGACGGAATAGGTCACGAGAGATTTCCCTGGGCACGGAATTTGGCATAGCCCTTGGCCCGAAGATCGCACGCGGGGCACGTGCCGCAACCATAGCCCCAGTCAAAGCGTTGGTCCCGTTGGCCCAGATAACAGGTATGAGTTTCTTCCACCATGGCCTCCACCAGTGCTTCACCGCCGAGGTCCTGCGCCATGGCCCAGGTGGCGGCCTTGTCGACCCACATGAGCGGTGTATCGAGAATGAAATTCACATCCATGCCCAGACTGAGCGCCTGTTCCATGGCTTTGATGGTGTCATTGCGACAATCGGGATAGCCGGAATAATCCGTCTCACACACGCCTGCCACAATATGGCCAATGCCCCGGCGATAGGCGTAGGCAGCCGCAAGGGTGAAGAATAGCAGGTTGCGTCCAGGCACGAAAGTGTTGGGCAAGCCGTCCTCACCCATCTTGATTTCCATATCACGGGTAAGCGAAGTCTCGCTGATGGTGCCCAGAACGCCAGCGTTCAGCACCACATCATTGCCCAGCTTCGACTTCCAGGCAGGGACGGCGGCCATCATGGCGTCTCGCACGGGCTGGCGTACGTCCAGTTCCACCAGGTGACGCTGGCCATAATCAAAGCCGATGGTTTCCACATGGGAAAACCTGTCCAGCGCCCAAGCCAGACAAGTGGCAGAATCCTGCCCGCCAGAAAAGAGAACCAGTGCTTTCGTTGCGTCGAGTGTCATGGGGCTCTTTACCGCGAGCCGCCGCGCCAATCAAGCCAACCTCCAAGCAAGCGTCAACGCGCCTTACGATTTATCGCCGCCGAGCATCTTTGGCAAAATATCCCCTATTCCCTCTGCGGGTACGGGGAAGACGATCGTGTTGGTCTTGTTGCCCGCTATTTCCTGAAGCGCGGAGAGATAGCGAAGCTGCATGGCATTGGGCTCTTTCGACAACTCGCCGGCCGCTTCCGCCAATTTGAAGGCGGCCTGATGTTCGCCTTCTGCGGAAATGATCTTGGCGCGCCGTTCCCGTTCTGCTTCGGCCTGCTTGGCGATGGCGCGGATCATGGAGGGGTCCAGATCCACGTGTTTGATCTCTACATTCGAGACCTTAATGCCCCAGGCATCGGTCTGTGCATCAATGATTTCCTGAACATCCACGTTCAGCTTGTCCCGCGACATCAACATCTCATCGAGGTCGTGCTTGCCCAGAACCGAGCGCAACGTGGTCTGCGCCAATTGGCTGGTGGCCATCATGAAATCTTCGACCTTGTTGATGGCGCGGTTGGCGTCCACAACGCGATAATAGATCACGGCGTTCACTTTGACCGACACATTGTCCTTGCTGATCACATCCTGAGGCGGCACATCGTGCACCAGAGTGCGCATATCCACCCGCACCATTTGCTGGATGACCGGGATCAGGATGATCAGTCCGGGACCCGATGTGGAAGTATAGCGACCAAGGGTGTAGATTACGGCCCGCTCGTATTCTCGCAAGATTTTGAAAATCTGTGTGAGAAGACCAATACCAAACACAGAGAAGACAAGTACGGTAACGAGGGTATCCATGAGATGCTCCTGATGTTGCTCCCCCGATGCGGGGTCAGATTTCTAGCGTTAAGTCACTTCGCGATTTCAACGACTAAAAAATTACCCGTTCTGTCCGTCGCGGTGACAGCTTGTCCTACTTCCAAAGTTACGTTCGAGGTAGCTTGCCAGGTTTCACCGTCCAGAAAGACGACCCCGTGTTTGTCATCCCAGGTGACGACCTTGCCCATCATGCCGATCAACTCCTCCGGACCGGCTGAAATTTTCCGCCCCAGGGCACTAAGTGCGTAAGTGATCACGAAGAACAGGAGCCCGCCAAACACCGCTAGCGTTCCCACCAGCACGCGCCAATCGAGACTGAGTTCGGGAATGTTTGAATCGAACAAGAAAAAGGCTCCTATTCCAAAGGCGATGAACCCACCTATGGCGAGGACACCACCTGAAACCACGAAGAGCTCCGCCCCCATAAGTAGAAGCCCGACAATCAAGAGCGCCAGCCCCGCTGCATTGAACGGAATAACACTCAATGCGTAGAGCGCCAGGATCAGGCAGATAACGCCCACAACGCCGGGCAAAATCCCCCCGGGATTATAAAGCTCAATCAAAATGCCCAACATGCCAAAATTCATCAGAATGAAAGCCACATTGGGATCGGTGATCATGGTGATCAGGCGTTGCACCCAGGTCATGGGCACACGCGTCGCTCGCAGCCCCGCACTGTGCACGACCAGATCTCCACTGGCCCCTTCCACGACCATGCCGTCGGCCACTTCAAACAGCTCATCCAGACTGCGCACTTCAAATTCGATAACGCCCATGTCCAACGCTTCGCTTGAATTGATGCTGGTGGCTTCGCGGATCATGCTCTCGGCAAATTCCACATTGCGTCCGCGCATTTCAGCAAGACCGCGCGCAAGGGCCGCCGCATCGTTCATGGCCTTGGCATCCAGTGGGGTGCGCGGGGCGGTAGCGCTGGTGCCCGGCGGCAAAGCCTCAGGCGTGGCTTCTTCCTCAGCCCCATCCTCGCCTTGTGGATCGGATGGTACGGGGCTCTCACCCCCCATCTGGATGGGGGTGGCAGCGCCCACTGCCGTACCCGGTGCCATGGCAGCAATATGACTGGCGTAAAGAATAAAGGCACCTGCGCTGGCGGCTCGTGCGCCGGAAGGCGAGACATAGGTTGCCACTGGCACATCGGAAGCAAGGATGGCTTGAATGATTTCCCGCATGGAGGTGTCCAGGCCGCCCGGGGTGTCCATTTCCAGAACAATGAGGCTTGCCTCACCCTGAGCGCCCTCGATACCTTGTACAATGTAATGGGCGAGCGCCGGACCGATGGCACCAGTCAACTCCAGAAGCACGGCACCGTCACGGTTCGGGATCAATCCGTTCAGAGCATCGACCCCAGCTGTATCCTCCGCAGACGGATTACCCACGGCCTCATCGTCTTGAGCCCTGTCATCTTGAGCAAGAGAGGCCGACAGAAAGCCCGCCAGGCCGAGGCCGAGCAACATTATGCTCACCAGGCGCCGAACAAACGTCCATGTTGAAGTGCGTCTTACTGAAGTATCCGCCATGCCACCTCCGAAAACACGTCCTGGTTAACGTGTACCACAGATTTGGCCCGCGTCCTGCGCGAAATGAACAATTTTTACGGCTTGAGCCCGTTCAAAAGCGCCTGCGAACGCCAACTTCCACGGCCCGGGGCTCTCCCGGGAAATAGCGTTCCGAACCAAAGGCGAAATCAGCCCGCTCGGCATATCTCACATCGGCTGCATTGCGCAGGGCGACAAAAATCTCCAACTGCTCAAGAGGCTCCCAACTGGCCCGCAGGTTGATGACATTATGCCCCGGATAGTCATGGGCATTGGAAGCATCCGTGAAATAGTCCCCAACATGGACAAGCTCAACTTCTGTCTGAACCGTCTCCAGAGGATAGAAAATCAGACGCAGATTCCCCAATGTGCGCGGCGCGGTATCAACATCATCACCGGACAGAATGGATTCCGTGGAATTCGAGTTCACCGGGTTTGTGAAGCGATAGGTATGTTCCGCATAGGTGCCGCTGGCCGCCACGTCGAACCAGGGGGTCACGGGCAAATAGAGTTCCACCTCAATGCCTCTATGTCGCGTGCGTCCGTCGCTGACGTTAAAGCCGTCTGCATCGCGGAAGAAGAAGTTTTCCTTTTCCATCCAGAAACCCGCGATCTCAAAGTATGACCCGCCCGCTTCCCGGCGCAGCCCAACTTCGATGCTATCAAGCTCTTCTTCTTCAATATCACCAACGGTCTGATTGGCCTGAAGGCGATAAAGATCGGTGGTTTGAGGCGCACGCGCACCGCGGGCAAGGTTCACATAGGCTGACCATGCTTCATTGATGTCTGCCACAGCACCCAGGCGCGGCGTGAGGGACGTGAAATCATCATTGCGATCCGCCACGCGCTGATAACGACCTACCGTGTCTGTTGCCGTCAGATTGTCATATTCATAACGCGTGTGCTCAAGACGCGCCCCCGCCACAAACCGCAGCCAATCCGTCATCTGCCATTCGCCATGCACATAAGCGGCCAGCACGGTGGCATCGATCTCATAGTCATAGTGCACGCCTTGCGGAAAACTGCCGAAGCTGGCTACGTCTTGGGTTTCCTGCATGAAGCCAGAGGTCCATTCCCCATCGGCACCCACAATGATCTCAACATCATTGACGTCCCAATAGAGCGCGGACAAAAGGCCTACACTGTGATGTCCACTTTCCTCCAAAGGCTTTGGGGGAAGGAAGTGCATGAGAAATTCCATCTCATTGACGCGCGCAAAAGGGGTCAGCGCCAGGGACATTGTCGGGCTTAAGTTACGCTCCCACCGGCTTGAGATGCGAAAGGCCGTAGCATCGCGAAAGGCCTCAGGGTTTGGGTTTGTTTGAGAAAGGTCCCTGTCGCGGTAGGCGTTCACCCCGCGGACAAAACCTGCGGTTTCCTGATTGAGCTGGGTAAAGGCGATAACCGTATCAATGTTCCAATCCCTCACATCACCCTGATGTCGCGCCGACAGTTTTACCTGATCCAGCCCAGCGTCATCCCGATAGCCGTCTTCATGAAGAAGCGTGCCGCCCACAAGAAACTTCTGAGAGCCCTCACCATCATTTGTCTCAGCGCTGGCCCAGCCGTTCAGGCGATAGCGCCCAAAGGAGCCGCCGATGATTTCGCCGAAGCCCGTCGTTCCCTGCCCGCTACGCGTCACAACGTTGATCAGTCCATGAACCGCGTTGGACCCATAGAGTGAGCTGCCCGGACCGCGCACCACTTCCATGGCCCCGGCAATTTCTGTGTGCGCTTCAAATAAGCCATTCACGTTGGCAAAGCCTGCCGCGCGCAAAGGCACGCCGTTCTCAAGATAGAGAAATGATCCAGCCCCCGCCCCGCCGGTCAAAACGGGTGAGCGAATGGACGTTAGGTGTTCTTGCCCGTTTCCCCGGTGAATGAAGACACCCGGCAAGCGATTGAGAATCTCGGCGGCATGATCAGCGTGGGCAAACTCAATATCCGATGTATTAAGCCGCGCGGTGTTGCCAGCTTGCTCATCAATGGCTTTTTCTGTGCGGGTTGCGGTTATGACAAACCGCTCTTCAACGGTTTCTTCTGAGCTGGCGTCATCAGTCGCTGGCACCGCGTCATCCTGGGCAAAAGCACCCTGCGGAGCAGCCACCAGCAATGCGCCAAGCCATGCCGCGCCAATAGTCGCACCTATATTATTGTGAAGTCTTGTCAATTGATCCCCCATTCCCAATGGAGAATGGGCCCCTGGCTGAGGGATTTCAATTGCTAATCTGCAATGACCACTTCATCGGGGGATCTTTCTGGCAAGACCGATTGCACAGCTTCCAGCAAAACTTCGGCTGCGATCGGCTTTGGCACGTACCCGTTCATGCCGGCTTCGAGAACGGTTTCCCATTCTCCGCCCAGCGCATGGGCGGTCACCGCAACGATGGGAACCTGGGCCATGGGACACGACAGGTTCCGGATGGCTGTTGTGGCTTCATAGCCTGTCATCCCGGGCATGGTCACATCCATCAAAACCACATCAAACTCATTGATCTCGACTTCCTTCACCGCCGCCCTACCGTTTGAGACGACCGTCACCTCGGCGCCGAATGCTGCCATCAGTAATTTCAGAATACGCTGGTTGACTATATTGTCTTCGGCAACAAGAGCCCGGACGCCAATCAAGGGCTGGTCTGCTTCCTGCCCTTCATCGGATTCATTGTAGACTTCTTCGACCAAAGTCGCTTCGGTGGGCTTCTGACGAAGTGGCAGAACAACCCAGAAACGACTGCCCTCGCCTTGAATGCTCTCAACTCCAACAATGCCGTCCAGGCGACCGGCCAGCTCACGACAAATGGCAAGGCCAAGACCGGTGCCACCATATTTGCGCGTCGTTGTTTTGTCGGCCTGCTCAAATCGCTCAAAAAGGTTCGCCAGAGCGCTTTCCGGAATGCCAATGCCGCTGTCCCGGACCGAGATTTCGATACCATCGAAGCCATGGTCCTTTGTTCTGTGGGCCAACACTTCAACTTGTCCAACGCTGGTAAACTTGATCGCGTTTGAGACCAGATTGGTAACGATCTGCCTAAGCCGCCCGGAGTCAGTAAAAAGATGAGACGGCAGATCATCAGAAACCCTGGTTTCATAGGCCAGTGACTTTTCCGTTGCCGAAACCGAGAAGACTTTTTCAATATCGCTGAGGAACGTTTTCAGCTCAAACGCCTGATTGACGATCTTGACCTTCCCGGCTTCAAGACGAGAGAGATCAAGAATGTCGTTGAGGATTGTGAGCAGGGATTTCGCCGATCCATAGGCGGTATCGATCCAGTCTCTTTGTTCAGCGGACACCTCCGAAGAAGAAAGCACCTGCAGCATGCCGATGATGGCATTCATAGGTGTGCGAATCTCATGGCTCATGTTCGCAAGAAAAAGAGATTTGGCCTCGTTGGCTGCTTCGGCCTCAAGCTGCGAGTGAATAAGGTTTTCGATATCGCTAATCGTGCCGACAATGCGGACGGGATCATCAAGATCGTTGTACTGCACCTCACCGGTCAGCCGGACCCAGCAATACCAGTCCTCGCCAATGCGGATTCTGATGTTCACATCAAGCGGTCTTTCGCCTGCAACATGCTGACGGAGAACGTCATATAGAACAGTGCGATCAGCAGTGTGTACCAGCTTCATCCAGCCTCGACCCGTGGTCGGCAGGGTCGCTGGATCAAGCCCAATGCGCCTCATCAACTCAGGCGAGAAGAAGACAGTATCGGCCTCAAGGTTCCAGTCCCAAATGCCATCTGCACCAGCACTCAAGGCCAGATTAAAACGTTCCTCTACTTCTGCGCGCTCTATTTCGGAAGCAATCCGTGCACTGAACAAATGCAAAGTCGTTTCGACAAAATTCGTGTTTCGCACTTCTTCTTTGAAGAACGTGCAGAAAACCCCAAGGGTCTCCCCACTTGAGGAGAACAACGGAACCCCAACGTAGCCTTCAACCCCCAAACTCGCGAGACCTCGGTTCGTCGGAAATTGGCTGGTTAACTCACGAGGAATCGAACAGATGCGCCCCTCGGTTACAACCTTCCCGCAAGGCGTTCCTTCGACTTGGTAGACGAATTCCTTGATTTTTCCTCGGCGGTCATAGACCTCAAGGGCGTGCATGCGCCCGCTATTTACCTGTAGACGATTGACAAGCCCGATGTCCGCGCCAACCACTTCGGCGGCATCCTTGACAATTTTCGAAAGGAACTCTTTGTCCGGCCGACTTTCAAAGCTCTGCACCAATCGGCCCAGCGCCATGGCGTCCAGACTTGCGTCGTTCCCATCGCTCTCAAATGCCGCTGCTGGCTGCGTTACAGCTGAGCTCATGCCCTAAAATCCCACAATCAATCCTTTGTGGAGTAGTTCTAACTCTGGGAGGGTTTCAATTTCGATAATTCACGCGAAGGCAGAAAGGACTTGTAAACCTCTTTCTCCGTGCCTTGGATGCTGGACAGAGGGGGCGAAAATCCGCATAAATTTGCGCGAGCCTGATGAATACGGAGCCTGCCCTTCTCGTGATAGTATCCCACAAGTACAAGTTCATCTTCATAAAAACCCGCAAAACCGCTGGCACTTCCATCGAGGTGACCCTGTCGAAGTATTGTGGGCCAGAGGATATCGTCACAGAGATCGCCCCTCGGGAAGAGGGCCACGAGCCGCGGAATTTCTGGATAGATCAAGAACGAGGGTTAAAATTCTATAACCATATGCCCGCCACGGAGGTGCGCGAGGCTATCGGGCCAGAAATTTGGAACGACTATTACAAGTTCTGCTACGAGCGGCATCCTTACCTGAAGTCAATCTCGCTTTTTCATATGAACCGCCACCACCATCCGGGGGATAAATCCGGCTATACATTCGACCGATGGCTGGGGCCGAAGACAGTCCCCTCGGACTTCTTCATGTATACGGGCGAGGACGGCAAACCCATTGTGGATCAGATCTTTCGCTACAAGAGCCTCAAAGAGACCTTTCCAGCGATCTGCAAGAAACTGGGAATTCCCTGTGCTGGGCTCGAATCCCGGGCCAAATCCGACTATGAGAAGGTGCCGGTGGATCTTAGCCCCGCAAACAAAGCCTATCTGCAAGAGGCCTTTGCCAGCGAATTTTCCGCTTTTGGCTTCCCTAAATAGACCAGATAAGCGATCTGGCCCCGCAGACAGACCAAAAGAGGCCAAAACCCCTGATCTGAGCCGCCGGGCTTCCTTCCCTTCGCACCATTTGCTATGAGCGAGCCTTCACAGCGTGGGCCCCATCCTGAGGGCCCCTACTTGCCTTAGTTTTGGAGCCTTGCAGCATTATGTTTGAAGACGTCTCACCACGGGTCAATTTCCCTGATCTTGAGGAAAAGATCCTCGCTCATTGGGAAGCGGATGGCACCAAACTGAAAGCGATTGCCAAGGACGGCGGCAAAGGCGCCTGGGTTTTTTATGAAGGCCCGCCGACGGCCAATGGCAAGCCAGGTATTCACCACGTCTCTTCGCGGTCGGTAAAAGACCTCTATTGCCGCTTCAAGACCATGCAGGGTTATCACGTAGACCGCCGGGGCGGCTGGGACACCCATGGGCTGCCGGTGGAAATCGAGGTCGAGAAGAAAATTCAATCCCGCGGCAAGCAGGATGTGGAAAAATTCGGCATCGAAAAGTTCAACGCCCTCTGCAAAGAGAGCGTCTTCGAATATATGCAGGATTGGAATTCCCTCACCGACCGCATCGGGTTTTGGGTGGACCTTGATCGCTCCTACATCACCTACAAGAACGAATATATCGAATCTGAGTGGTGGATACTTAAGAATCTATGGGATCGCGGGCTTCTGTACGAAGACTACAAGACCACCATGCACTGCCCCCGGTGCGACACATCGCTGGCCGACCACGAAGTAAGCCAGGGCATGAAGGAAGACGTGGATGACCCTGCAGTTTGGGTAAAGTTCACCGTTCCCACGGAGCAATTTGTGGAACGCGGGTTAGTCAGCGCGGATGAAAAGCGCGCTATTTCCTTGATGGTCTGGACCACCACCCCGTGGACCCTTGGCGCCAATGTAGGCCTTTCGATCTCTGAGCACGCCACCTATGTAGCCGTTGCTGCCCCAGGCCAGTTTGGCAAGGACGGCGACGAAGAGCTGATGATCGTTGCCAAGAATCTGGTGGACGAAGTTTTCGGCGAAGACAATCGCGAGATCGCCTTTGAGATTAAGCCGGAGCAGCTTGTGGGGCTTACCTATCAGCCTGTGCTGCGCGGCCACGCGCCCAACGACAAGTTCGCGGATAACATCTATCGCGTCTTTATTGATGAAGGTGTGGAAGTGGATACCGGGACCGGCGTCATTCACAACGCAACGGCCTATGGCGACATGGAAGTGGGGGATCGGCATGACTTGCCGGTTCTCTTCTCCGCAGGTCGCGACGGCAAGATGCTGGCGGATTTGCATTTTCCGGATGGCGGAACAGGTGGCGGCTCAGGAGATGGTCCGTATACGGGCATGTTCTTTAAGGATGCGGACAAACAGATCATCCGCGATCTGAAGGAACGCGGACCCATGTATCGCTCGGGCCGCATCAAACACACCACGGCTCATTGTTGGCGCGATGACACGCCGCTTTTGCATTATGCCAAGACCAGCTGGTACATCCGCACCACGGCGGTAAAAGACAAGTTGCTCTCGAACAATCAGGCCATCAACTGGGTGCCCAATCACGTCAAGGACGGGCGCTTTGGGCGCTGGCTGGAAAACAATATCGACTGGGCCATTTCCCGCGAGCGCTTCTGGGGCTGCCCTTTACCGATCTGGAAATCCGAAGAGGGTGATTGCCTGTGCGTGGGCTCTGTGGCGGAACTCTCTGCGCTTACCGGCCAAGACCAATCTGAACTCGATCTGCACCGTCCATACGTGGACAACATTGTTATTGAGAAAGATGGCAAGACCTATCGCCGCGAAGAACAAACCATCGATGTGTGGTTTGATTCAGGTGCCATGCCATATGCGCAGTGGCATTACCCGTTCAAGGAACCCGAAAAGTTTGGGGATCGCTTTCCAGCAGCCTTCATTGCCGAGGCCATGGATCAGACGCGGGGGTGGTTTTACTCCCTCCACGCCATCGCCACCTTGCTGACCTTTGAAGGCAACGAGACAACGCCCGCAGGTCCTTTGGCTGGCATCGCTGGGGACACATCAAGTTTTCAGAACGTTGTGGCACTCGGCTTCATCAATGATGAGAACGACAAGAAGATGTCCAAGTCCAAGGGCAACACGGTAGATCCGTGGGATGTTCTCAACAAGGAAGGCTGCGACCCTCTGCGCTGGTATATCCTGGCCGCCAATGCACCGGGAACCAACCTTGCGTTCAAGCGCTCGGATATCTCCCAGGTTCATATGGGTTTTTTCCTGACCCTGTGGAATGTCTATTCGTTCTTTGTAACCTACGCGAATATCTCCAAACCGGACCTGAACGCTGCGCTGGACCATGCAACCCGCCCGGAAATTGATCGTTGGATTGAATCCAAGCGTCACCAGCTGATCGTTGATGTCACCGCTGCATTGGAAGAGTTCGATGCCCCGCGCGCGACCGCTCTTCTGTCAGACTTTGTGGATACGCATCTGTCGAACTGGTATGTGCGCCGCAATCGCCGCCGGTTCTGGGATGAAGAAGACCCCGCCAAGGATTCCGGCTTCCGCGCGCTTTATGATGCGTTGATGACCGTCGTCAAACTGATGGCGCCCATCGCACCGTTCATGTCAGAAGCGATTTATCAGAACCTCGCATCTGTGGGCGGCAGCGCGCAAAGCTCCATCCATCTGGATGCCTGGCCCGAAGCGGACGAAAGCCTGATTGATGGGGACCTGATGGAATCCATGGATCTGGTCTTGCGTCTTGTAAAACTCGGCCGCGCGGCGCGCAGCAAAGAGAACATGCGTCTGCGCCAACCTCTGCGGCAGGTTTTCTTGCGCCTGGCAACGGACAAGGACCTTGGCACGCTTAATAAATATCAGGACCTCATCAAGGAAGAGCTGAACGTCAAGGGCCTAGTGGTGTTGGACCCCACGGCCCTTGAGCAATATGTAGATTACTCCCTGCGCCCCAATTTCCAGACCCTTGGCAAGCGCCTTGGCAAGAAGGTTCCTGCATTCCGCAAGAAAATCGGCGAGCCCGAAGTTCTGGCGGCCACGGTGGATGCAATCCTGGGCAAACGTCCCATCACAATGGATGTGGATGGAGAAACGCTAGCGCTTGAGGCGGATGACTTCCTGCTGGACGTCAAAGGCAAGGAGGGTTTTGCCACCGCCTATGGTGAGGGTTACCTGATCGCGCTGGATACGGAACTGGATGAAGACCTGATCGAGGAAGCCCGCCTGCGAGAATTCATGCGCCAGGCTCAGGACGCCCGCAAACGGGCAGACTACCTGATCACAGATCGCATTGAGCTGGGGGTCGCCGGTGAGGAGGCCCTTGGCTTTATCGAAAGGCACGGCCCAACGCTGGAGACAGAGCTTTTGGCTACGTCAATCCAGGAAGGCCTGCCCGATGGGGCGGACATCACCGAGGAAGTTGATCTCGATGGGGTCAAACTGGTATTTGGTATCAAACGGGCCTAGGCACCGGACTTCCGGCTGCCAAAAAAGTATCCCGCCCTCGCCTTGCAAATGACAAGGGCGGGTTTTTCTTATTCGACTCGTACGACCGCGCTGTAGTCTCCTCTGACACTCAGAGTGACAGTGACGTCCTGATCGTCGCGATTGCGCCAGAACCATCCATGGTTGCCGGTAAACGCTGCCGTCAGGGTGCCTTCATGGCCTGGCACTGCACGATCCCTCTGATAGCTGGTGGACCGTCCGTCGCCATCTCCATGCAGGTCATAGTTCACAACACCGTCTTCAACGGTCCAAGAGAACTCAGCGACCGCCCCCTCTTCCATCACGAGCTTGATCTCCGCCCCTTCGCCTGGCGTCAGAGTCAAGGTGACTTCATCCGTCCATGCAGGCCCCATATCACCGTGCAAGGACCCATCCATATGAGCATGGGCAGGGCTTATGAACAGCGCGGCGATGCCGGCCAACAGACTAGATCGCCCAACGTCGTCGCCTTGGATACTTCCTTGCCGATCCGCTTCGGCCTCTTCTGCTAGCTGAGTTTTTATTTCGCCCATTTCAGCGAGGCCCAAAATCCCGCCAATACCGGTTGGATCAATTCCGTACTCGGACGGAAGAACGATTGCGACCAGGATCGCCACAGCTGCGGCCGCTGCAATCAGGGTCGACTTCAACAATTGCGCCGAGCTTGGCAGTTCTTCGGGGGTGGGTTTGTTTGTATTGTGCATTTGATTAGTCTCCGTATTAGGTTCAAGCAGTGAAATAGCCGGTCAGCTGATATCCAATCAGCATGAACCCGGCCCACATAATCACGACGTTTGCGGTGTAAGCGTGCTTCCAGAAACTGGCTGTCTTGCGCCAATAGCCCATGACAATCAGGATCATGCCAAGGGCGATCAGTTGCCCGATCTCCACGCCCACATTGAAGGCGAGAAGGTTTGGCAAAAGACCATCTGGAGCGATGTCGTAGTCGAGAAGCTTGGTCGCCAATCCCAATCCGTGGAAAAAGCCAAAGATCAGGGTTGCCGCCTTGGTGTTAGGCTGCACACCGAACCAGCGTTGGTATGCACCCATATTATCGAGCGCCTTGTAAACCACCGAAAGACCGATGATCGCATCAATTAGAAAGGCACTTACATTCCAATTGAAATAGACGCCCAAGAGCATGGTCGTCGAATGACCAAGCGCAAAAAGGCTGACATAGATGCCGACATGCTTCATTCGATAAAGAAAGAAGACCACGGCAAAGAGAAACAACAGGTGATCATACCCGGTGACCATGTGCTTGGCCCCCAGATACATAAAGGGGATCAGATTCATTCCACTGATCTCCATAATATAGCCCTTGTCACCTTCCGTGACGGCATGAGCCAGGGTCGATGTGCCGCTGGCAAGAAGCGCCAAGCAGACCACGGCCATAAAGGTTAGGAGTGATCGTCCCCATTGAGAACGATCCTCCAACCCGAAAAGTCGGTTGAACATCATTGATTGATTTCCGCGTTATTGATGATTTGAGCTGGAAACGCTGCAAAGGCGCCTCTTTATCCGCGCGGAGGTTTTTCCAGATTGAACGCCGGGCCTTGCCACAGACACAAGCCAGATATCAACCACCGAACTCTGTTCGGCGCTGGGCCATTGGATGTGGCACCAGAAAGTAAATAGGTGATGTTGTGATCGTGGTCAGCCGCATTGTGTGCATGACCATCAATGTCCAAGCTCTGGTCTTCGGCCCCGTGATGATTATCCAATTCACTATGGGAGTGGGTGTGCTCTGCAATCCCAGGCTCATGAAGTGGGGCGCTGGCGGAAATCGCGTCTGAAACAAGCCCGGCTGGGCCGTGGGGCAAAGCCCAGGAACTGGCCGATAGAATGAGGCCTATCGTTAGTAAGATCGCCAATGCGACCTGGTTCCTGGATTGCGCTCGTCTAAGCATTTCTATCTATTCGTCAGCTTGGGACAGACTTCAAGGGGCAACAATATGCCTCCTGCCCAAAGAAAACCAGTATTGGCTGCAAATATTAACTATCTGCTCCAGTTTCTTGGCAACCCAGACCGTTGTGGTTCATCCTCCCCATCAAGAACCAGACAGCTCGCTGCGAATCGACTTAAGTGAAAATGATCAATTTCGGAGCCCCACTCATCCCAACCGGGGCGCTGTCGAGCCAAATGGGGAAATCCCTTTGGTTTAGGCGGTTATGGTGCGCTGACTTGACCCATATCAAGAGCTTCTGGCGTATTTCAAATTAGAAGATGCGGTCATAGGAGACCGAGCAGGACTAGAGGGAACTGCAATGAGCAATATCGACGCCTCTGGCGGCGCTGGAAACAGCCGTGTGCCAAGCAATGCGGACCTGGTTTTTCGATTTGGGCTGATTTTCGGCGCGCTGATTATAGGCGTCGTTCTCTCCCTCTATATGGCCAGCCAAGGTACGGACTTCGTGATGCAAGTTCACGGAACCATCTTTTTCCTGGCGGCCATGGCTGCTCTCATCGCTGTCGCGGTCCGATACGGAAAGTTCTTCGCGGACCCCTCCAAGGCCAACAATGGAGACGAGCGAGGCTATAACCTCTCCGTCGTCAAGGCAGGCGTCATCATGGCGACCTTCTGGGGCGTGGTGGGTTTCTTGGTGGGCGTGGTGATCGCGGCCCAGCTGACCTTTCCAGAGCTGAACCTTGATCTGCCCTGGACCACATTTGGTCGGCTTCGTCCGCTTCATACCTCGGCGGTGATTTTTGCCTTTGGCGGCACGGTTCTAATGACCACGTCTTTCTATGTAGTTCAAAGGACCTGCCATGCGCGCCTGTTTGGCGACATTTTGCCGTGGTTTGTTTTCTGGGGCTATCAGCTTTTCATCGTCATCGCCGCCACTGGCTATGTGCTGGGCGCAACGCAAGGCAAAGAATATGCTGAACCAGAATGGTATGCGGATATCTGGCTGACCATTGTCTGGGTAGGCTATCTGCTGGTGTTCCTCGGCACTCTGTGGAAGCGGAAAGAGCCTCACATCTATGTGGCCAACTGGTTCTATCTGGCCTTTATTGTGACCGTTGCCGTTCTGCACATCATCAACAATCTGTCGGTTCCGGTAACGCTCACGGGCACCCAGAGCTACTCCTTGTTTGCTGGCGTGCAAGGGGCACTGACCCAATGGTGGTATGGCCACAATGCAGTGGGCTTCTTCCTCACCGCAGGCTTTTTGGGCATTATGTACTACTTCATTCCCAAGCGAGCTGACCGGCCGGTCTATTCCTACCGCTTGTCGATTGTGCACTTCTGGTCCTTGATTTTCATCTACATCTGGGCTGGCCCGCACCACCTGCATTACACGGCTCTTCCACAGTGGGCGCAGACCCTTGGCATGACCTTCTCGATCATGCTGTGGATGCCAAGCTGGGGTGGTGCCATCAACGGCTTCATGACGCTTTCGGGTGCCTGGGACAAGCTGCGTACAGACCCGGTTCTGCGCATGATGGTGGTTTCCGTGGCCTTCTATGCCATGAGCACCTTTGAGGGCCCGGTGATGTCCATCCGCGAGGTCAACGCTCTGTCACACTATACAGACTGGACCATTGGCCACGTGCACTCTGGCACTCTTGGCTGGGTTGGCTTTGTCAGTTTCGGGGCGCTTTACTGTCTGGTGCCGTGGCTCTGGGGCAAGACCAAGCTCTATTCCGACAAGCTGGTGGAGGTCCATTTCTGGATCGCTACCGTCGGCATTGTGCTCTACATCACTTCCATGTGGGTGGCGGGGATCATGCAGGGCCTCATGTGGCGTGCCTATACAGATCTTGGCTTCCTGCAGTACTCCTTCATCGAGACAGTGGAAGCCATGCACGTGTCGTATCTGATCCGCTTGTTGGGGGGCATCTTGTTCCTCATCGGTGCGATTGTCATGGCGTATAACCTATGGATGACAGCAAGGGGACCGCAAAATGCGGAGACCCCTTATCGCGCCATCCCCGCAGCAGCAGAATAGGAGGACGGACAAATGGAATGGCATAAAATCTTTGAACGTCACTCTCTCATTCTGGTTCTGGGGATCGTGGTTGTGATTTCCATCGGTGGCATCGTCGAGATTGCCCCGCTTTTCTATCTGGAAAGCACCATTGAGGAAGTCGAAGGCGTGCGGCCCTATACACCGCTGGAACAAGCCGGACGCGATATCTACATCCGTGAAGGGTGCTATCTCTGCCATAGTCAGATGATCCGCCCCTTGCGGGATGAAGTAGAACGCTATGGCCACTATTCCCTTGCCGCAGAGAGCATGTATGACCACCCCTTCCAGTGGGGCTCTCGACGAATAGGGCCGGACTTGGCCCGTGTTGGCGGCAAGTATTCCGACGAATGGCATCGTGACCATCTGGCGGACCCACAATCAGTGGTGCCGGAATCCATCATGCCGGGCTATCCCTTTATGGCTGGGCGGGACCTGAACTTCCGCCAGGCTGCCAATGCACTTTCAGCTTTGCGGATGACTGGCGTTCCCTATACAGACGCCATGATCGAGAATGCGGCTCGTGATCTGCAAGCGCAGACCGATCCTTATTCCGATTATGCCGATGGGCTCCAAGAGCGTTATCCGGGCGCCACCGCAAGGGATTTCGATGGAAATCCCGAGCGCATTTCGGAGCTCGATGCTCTGGTGGCCTACCTTCAGGTGCTGGGCACTATGGTGGATTTTGACACCTATGTCCCTGAAGACAATCAACGCTAGGGGAGGATGTTATGAGTTACCAAGCAATCGCAGACTTTTCCTCCACCTGGGGCATTGTCTACTTCTTTTTGATTTTCCTCGGTGTGCTGATTTATGCGCTGAACCCGCGCTCTCAGGAAAAATTTGATCATGCCGCGCGCATCCCTCTAAGGGAGGAGGAATCCGATGACCAATAAAAATGAAAGAGAAGTCGACGAACTGAGCGGCACCCAAACCACTCAACACGAATGGGACGGCATCAAGGAACTGGATAATCCCCTGCCCCGTTGGTGGCTGTGGATCATGTATGCCAGCATTGCCATTTCAGTGGTCTATTGGATCATTTATCCTTCCATTCCGCTGGTATCGAGCTATTGGGAGGGCACCGGGGGCCTGTCTGATCGGATGGATGTCGCCGAGGATCTGGCCCAAATGCAATCGGAGCGCGCCGTCTTTGGCGAGCAGCTGGATACGTCCAGCCTGGAAGAGATCCGCAATACGCCGGAACTTCTGGAATTCGCCCTAGCGGCTGGCACCTCCGCGTTTGGGGACAATTGCGCCACTTGTCATGGACGCGGCGCGCAGGGCTTTCCTGGCTATCCAAATCTGAATGATGATTTCTGGCTTTGGGGCGGCACACTGGAGGAAATCCATACCACGATCAGCTATGGCGCCCGTGCAGAACACATGGAAACCCGGTTCAGCCAGATGCCAGCGTTCCTAACGGACGGCATCCTGAACGAAGCCCAGGTCGGAGATCTGACGGAATATGTGATCGCCCTTTCGGGCGGCGATGCTGACACGGATGCCACCCGCAGAGCCCGTAGTCTCTATGTCCAGAACTGCGCTGCCTGCCATGGTGCCGGTGGTCGCGGTGATCAGAACATGGGTGCCCCCAACCTGACGGACCGGGACTGGCTGTACGGCGGAAGCCGGGACGCCATTCAGGCGAGTATTTCCAACAGCCGGAATGGGGTTATGCCTGCGTGGGAAGGTCGCCTTGACCCAACAACCATCCGGGCGCTAGCTATTTACGTCCACTCATTAGGTGGTGGTGAAGAGGAAGGTCGCTAAGACCTTCCTCCTGTTTTTGAGGACTTGATGCCATGGATAGCCAGGGGCAAGACAAATCGTCTTCCCAAGGTGCAACAGCTCGCGCCGCTGGCGAAGCTGCGCCTGGAATTGAGCGTCACGACGTAAAAGCCGTCAACAAGGCAGAGCACCGCGAGCTCTACAAAAAACGCGAACCCATATTCCCCAAGCGGGTCTACGGCACTTTCCGAAATGCAAAGTGGGCCATTATGGCCATCACGCTTGGCATCTATTACTTGCTGCCCTGGGTCAGGTGGGACCGGGGGCCAGGCGTTCCCGACCAAGCCGTACTGGTGGATTTCGGGGCTCCGCGCTTTTATTTCTTCTTCATCGAGATTTGGCCGCAGGAAATTTACTACATCACTGGTTTGCTGGTGATGGCAGCAATTGGTCTTTTTCTGATCACCTCCCTGTTTGGCCGCGTCTGGTGCGGTTATGCCTGCCCCCAAACCGTATGGACGGATCTTTTTGTCTGGGTAGAGCGCCTAATCCAGGGTGACAGAAACGCCCGCATCAAACTCGCCAAAGCGCCCTGGACTGCGGACAAGATCCGCAAGATTGGCATAACCCATTCCATCTGGATCGTGATCTCCATCGCCACCGGCGGGGCGTGGGTGTTCTATTTCAGTGATGCACCAACACTTATGGGTGATCTGCTGAGTGGATCGGCGTCAACCTCTGCATATCTGTTCATCGGCATTCTGACCTTTACCACCTATTCTCTTGGCGGGCTCATGCGCGAGCAGGTCTGCATCTATATGTGCCCTTGGCCGCGCATTCAGGCCGCCATGATCGACAACGACGCCCTTGCGGTTACCTATGACACTTACCGAGGTGAGCCGCGTGGCCCGCACAAGAAAGGTGCGACCTGGGACGACCGTGGTCATTGCATCAGCTGCCGCCAGTGCGTGGTCGCCTGCCCCATGGGAATTGATATTCGCGACGGGCTTCAGCTTGAGTGCACCCAATGCGCCCTTTGCATTGATGCCTGCGATTCCATCATGACGAAGCTGGACTTGCCCAAGGGTCTCATCGCCTACGACACAGACATCAATATTGCCAAGAAGGCCAAAGGCGAAGAAGTGAAGTTTCGTTTCTTCCGCGCCCGCACCGCCTTTTATTCCGCCATCTTGATCTTCATTGGCGGACTGATGGTGTTTGGCCTTTCAAGCCGTGATTTTCTGGAACTGAATGTGCTGCGTGACCGCATCCCAAATTTTGTAACTCTTTCCGATGGCTCCGTGCGCAACGGCTATACCGTGAAGATCGTGAACATGGGACCGGATCAAGGTGATTACCATCTAACCCTCGAAGGTATCGAAGGGGCCACGTTCCGCATCACGGGAGACCCAGTGGACCATACCGTGTTGCCAACCTTTGAAGTTGGAGGCGATACCGTGCGCAGTATTCGTATCTATGTTTCCTTGCCTGCTAATCATTTGCCGGACGAGGCGCAAACGCCAGTGACCTTTGTGGTCGATAACATGGAAAACGGCATCCAGAAGACAGCACGTTCTGTCTTTGTAACCGGAGAGAACCATTAATGACGGCATCTGCCAAAAAGCTCACCGGGCGACACATTGCCATGATCATTGGCGGCGCATTTGCCGTGGTCCTGACCATGAATATCACCTTCATTACCTTGGCCCTTTCCAGCTTTACCGGCGAGGATGTGCCGGATGCCTTCTCGCGAGGGGTGGCCTACAATGAAATCCTAAGCGACCGAGCGGCCCAGCGAGATTTGGGCTGGACTGTTTCCTCCGAAACCCGTGCTGTAAGCGAACGCACAATTGCCATCCAGCTCACTCTTTTGGATCGCGATGGTAGCGCCGTCAGCGGCGCAAGCATGGCCGGCCTGGTGCGCCGCCCCACAAACGAGGGCGTGGATCAGGAGATCAGCTTGAGCGAAATCAGTGCTGGTATCTATGAAACACAAGTCGCTGTGCCTCTCTCCGGTGTTTGGGACCTGCGCATTGAGGCCTCTCGTGCGCCAGAAGAGCGGTTGGAGTTTGAGGAACGCATATGGGTGGAGTAGCTGCACCAGCTCTGGATATCTCGGGCGCCTTTGTCAAAACCGACGAAGGCGGGTTGAGCCATATTGATTTGCTGGTGGGCGGCATTCATTGCCCCAAATGTGTTCGGGATATTGAGACCGGGCTAAATGCACAGGACGGCATCAAAAGCGCCCGGGTCAATCTATCGACAAGTCGGCTGCATGTGGCCTGGAACGCTGACCGGGTGAAAAGCGACGATATCGTCCGCACCGTGAGCGATCTGGGCTTTGACGCAACCCCCATTGATGCCGCAGCAGACCGCTCCCCAGATGAGGTTGAGGCGCGCAGATTACTGATTGCCATGGCCGTGGCGGGATTTGCAGCAGCCAACGTGATGTTGCTGTCGGTATCGGTTTGGGCAGGCGTTGAGATGGGCCCCGCCACACGAACGCTGATGCACTGGATCTCTGCGGCTATCGCGTTGCCCGCCGTGGCATTTTCCGGGCGACCATTTTTTGGCTCTGCCGTGCGAGCGCTTAAGGCAAAGCGCCTTAACATGGATGTGCCCATATCGCTGGCCGTTCTTCTTGCTTGCGCCATGAGTATTGCCGAGACCCGCGCGGGCGGAACCCACGCCTATTTCGATGCCGCGGTGATGCTATTGTTCTTCCTGCTCATTGGCCGATACCTGGATATGCGCATGCGGACCCGTGCGCGTTCGGCCGCCAATGACTTGATGGCCTTGCAGAAAGTCACAGCACAAATCCTGGATGAGAATGGCACGGTCACGGCGGTGCCGGTTTCTGCGGTGCGCGCGGGCGACCTGCTTCACGTGGCCCAAGGCGCACGTATTCCTGTGGACGGCACCCTAGAGGCCGAACGCGCAGAGGTGGATGTCAGCCTTCTGACCGGTGAAAGCTTGCCGCAAGTTGCCACAAGGGGCGCAACCCTTTTTGCCGGGGCCGTAAATCTCACAGCGCCGCTTACCTTGCGCGCGACAGAGACCTGCGACAGTTCCGTTCTTGCCGATATCGTTCGCATGATGGAAGCCGCCGAACAGCGTCGCAATCGCTATGTGCGCCTTGCCGACCGTGCCGCCAGTATCTACGCCCCCACTGTTCATCTGGTGGCTTTGATTACCTTTATCGGCTGGTGGGTCCTCGGCACCGGGGGCTGGAGCATTGCTGCCACCAATGCCATTGCGGTTCTGATCATCACCTGCCCTTGCGCCCTGGGCCTTGCGGTTCCGGTGGTGCAGGTGGTTGCCTCAGGCTTTTTGTTCCGGCGCGGCATTCTGGCAAAGTCTGCCGATGGTCTGGAGCGTCTGGCGGAAATTGATACCGTGGTCTTCGACAAGACAGGCACGCTAACGCAAGGACGCCCCCAACTCAAAGATGCTGAGACCATCTCACCGCAAGACCTGGCGCTCGCCGCAAGCCTCGCACGGGCCAGCCGCCACCCCCTATCGCGCGCACTTAGCGACGTAGCGGGCACAGGTCCAATTCTGGATGATGTCAACGAAGTGCCGGGCTTTGGCATGGAAGCGCAGACCCCAGACGGGCCCGTTCGCCTGGGCAATCGCATCTGGTGCGAGGTCAAATCAGATGATGCCCCCAGCACTGAAATGGAACTTTGGCTGCGGCGAGCAGACGGAAGCTGCATCCGATTTGGTTTCGAAGATGCCTTGCGCGAAGATGCGGGAGATACGATCCGTAAGCTGAAGACAATGGGATTTGCCGTTGAGCTTCTCTCCGGCGACCGCATTGAGACCGCCGCCAATGTAGCCAGAACTCTGGGCATCGAAACCTTCAAAGCTGCTTGCCTGCCGGGCGATAAGATAGAGCATCTCAAGGCGCTGTCAGAAAATGGCGCCCGCGTCCTCATGGTGGGAGATGGGCTGAACGATGCCCCGGCTCTTGCTGCCGCACATGCCTCCATGTCACCGGCCAGTGCCGCAGACATCAGTCAGACAGCAGCTGATCTTGTCTTCCAGGGCGAGAGCCTGAGCGCTATTCCTACTGCCATCAAAACAGCGCGCATGGCACGAGGACTGGTGCTGCAGAACTTTGGCCTGGCGGCTGCCTACAACATGGTTGCTGTGCCGCTTGCCATGGCGGGGTTTGTTACACCGCTTATCGCGGCGCTTGCCATGTCCGCTTCCTCCATCGTCGTAACGCTGAATGCGCTGCGCCTTAATCTGATTGGAGGCAAGTAGCCCCATGTCCATCCTTGCCCTTCTTCTCCCCATAGCACTGCTCATGGGATTTGTGGGCCTGGGTGCCTTTTTCTGGGCTCTGAAAGCCGGTCAGTTCGATGATCCCGAGGGAGCCGCCACCCGCATTCTTCTTGATGATGATCTGGATGAAATGGGCCCTAAAAACTAGGTCTGTGTCTCTACGCTCCCAGCTACACTTGCACTTTTAAGCGTTGCCAGAGCCAGCGCCTGTTCCGATGCAATTCCGTTGAGAAAATCAAACAGCTGCAAGGCACGACCGTGTCTTGCCTGGCTCGGCGGCACGGGTCCGTGGGAGGTAAATGCCAACGGCGCGTTCTCCAGAACCCCATAAAGAAGCGATGGGGTATCTCCCCCCAAGGGAAGACACAGCATCCATTTGTCCCTTTGGGCCAGGATCAAGACCTGATCAAAGAACAAAATAAAATTGGAGGCCGCATCGCGGGCGATCTGATTGCCCATCTTTGCAGCAACCAACATGTTCATCACTTGCTCTCTGTCTGATGGCGATGTGATGAACCGTGCCGCAAGAGGCAGCTCCTCCAATGCCTGAGGCACCGGCGGCGTGGCAACAATTTCGAAAGTTACAGAATTACTGTGCGCCTTCTCTTTCGAGGCTTCATTGCCAAGCGTGAAAATCCTGAATCCCTGCTGCCGTTTGCGAGACATGGTAAAGCCAATCTCTGCCTGCACCTTGGGAATGCGGTAGGCGCTCGGCAAAGCTCCGGGTGGGCGGGCGACATTGTAAGCAAAGGATTGGCGATCCAGCTCTGCCTGAGAGGCCAACATTCCCTCCCCCACTTGGGTGAAGAAATCCTCGATCCGCCCCGGCGGGGTTGCCCCAGGAATAAGCCCGCCCAAACGATCCACCACCCCCTCCAGTTTTTCGTGAAGAGCGACCAGCTCCGCTTCATTCATCCTATTGAGATCCGACTGACTTTTGCTCAAAAGCCGCCGTGCGCCGAGAAGCGCTTCGGTGATCTGTTCACGGGCCCGCATGGCGCTATGCCTCTGGCACAGCTGGCGCAGCTGGCACCTCAAGCGCTTGCCACACTTCTTTCACCCCATCGTAGATCTCCTGATCCAGGGGCGTAGCAAGGGGCAGTTCCCGTTCCTTGCTGATCACCTCTGCCGCACGCGCCAACAGCTGGTCCGCAAAGTGTGGGTCAGCATAGGCATGGATCGTGGCGGTGATCCGGGCAGAGGCTCTGTATTCATGGCCATAGCCCATGGTCATGGCCGCATTGACCTGAAGCATCTTGAAGGTAGCCCCGCCACCGACCATAGTGGAGCGCTGCTTGCTTTCTGCAAGGTCAGCGGAAAAATCCACAACTGTTTCCGTGTACTGATAACGGTTGGGAGCCAGCGCCTTGAGCAAGTCCATCATGAACTGCGCGCGTTCTGTTTCGTTGGCCCCGTCACCCAGGGTGTCCGCACTCATACGCATGAGCGCCTTGAGGCTTTCTATGTAATCCTTGTTCATCAGTTTCTGGGCGGCGGCGATATTGCGGCCCAGATCCCCCACCACATCGGCGACCTCTACAAGCTGGCTGGTTAGTCTATCTGCACTCATGGCTCTCTCCTTGAATTGCCAATCCATCAGCCTTCAGGATAGTGGTGCGCGGGCGTGCGGGGATAAGTTTCGCAAAATTCACAAAAGTGCTATGATTATGTACCACATCTGAACCTTGCCCAAAGCTCCAGGAGAGAGACCCATCGCGCATTTTCAGCACAGTTTCGAAATTCCCGCGTCTTCCATTGATGAGAACGGGCACGTGAATAACGTGGAATACATACGATGGATGCAGGAAACCGCTACCGCTCATGCCACCCATGTTGGTGCCGCGGCTAAATTGGCAGCACTTGGTGCGACCTGGTTTGTGCGTGAACATCGCATCACCTATCTCAAACCCAGCCACGAGGGCGAGTTGATCGGTGTTCAAACCTGGATCGCAAACTATCGCCGGGTCAGGTCTTGTCGCAAATATCGCTTTGTACGTTTGAGCGATTATGCCGTGCTGGCACAGGGCGAGACGGACTGGATCTTTGTAAATATTGAGACCGGCAAGCCCATGACCATCCCGGAAGACTTGCAATCACTCTTTTCCCTGGTCCCGGACGAAACCATAATCCCTGTTTCTGAGTGGGAATTGTAATGGTTGAGATTTACGTGGATGCAGATGCCTGTCCCGTCAAAGAAGAAGTCGTGCGCGTGGCAGATCGCTATGATCTTAAAGTGTACATGGTCTCCAATGCCCACATGCGCCTGCCCCAAGGCAAGGACGTCAATCAGGTGATCGTCTCGGATGGGTTTGATGCGGCGGATGATTGGATTGCGGACAACATCAAAGCCAAGGACATTGCTATTACGGCCGATGTTCCTCTCGCTGCCCGCTGTGTGGAAAACGAGGCCTTTGTCATTGGTCCCACGGGCAAGGATTTTTCTGACGCCTCCATCGGCATGGATCTCGCCATGCGTAACCTCAATGCGCATTTGCGCGAGACCGGTGAGATCAAAGGCGGCGGATCGCCTTTCAGCAAGAAGGACCGATCCAATTTCCTGTCCGTGCTGGACCGCATGGTCAATAAGGCAAAACGGGGATAAGCTGCAGCCCCTGGCCAATAAGTGGGACGTCTATCATGACTGATATTGCTGTTGTTGTGGGTGCCGGTGCCTCGAACGGACTAGGTGCCGCCCTCGCTCGGCGATTTGCCAAGGGCGAGTTCAAGGTCATTGTCGCTGGTCGCACGGGGGCAAAAGTAAAAGCACTTGCAGACGAGATCATAGACTCCGGCGGCGACGCTGCCCCCTTTAACGCTGACGTCACAAGCGCCGCCGATATGAATGCACTGTTTGAATTTGCGGGCGATACCGGCGATGTCAAAGCGGTTCTCTATAACGCCGGCAACAACGCTCTCATTCCCTTTGAAGAGCTGACCGAAGAGGTTTTTGAAGACTTCTGGCGTGTTTGTTGTCTCGGCGGCTTCCTCACAGCCAAAGCGGCCTTACCCGCTCTATTGAAGTCTGATGGCGGCTCGTTGATCTTTACCGGCGCTTCAGCCTCTTTGCGCGGCAAAGCCAGTTTTGCTCATTTCGCTTCCGCCAAAGCTGGTTTGCGCAATCTGGCTCAAGCCCTTGCTCGAGAGTACGGACCGCAAGGCATCCATGTGGGCCATGTGGTCGTGGATGGTGTCATTGATGGCGAGCGCGTGCGGACGCGGTTTGGGGACTACCTAGACCAACTTGGCGAAGATGGCTCCTTGAACCCCGACGATATGGCCGAAACCTTTTGGCAGATGCATCACCAGCCTCGCAATGCCTGGACCCACGAGATTGATATTCGTCCGTTCAAAGAAAACTGGTAAGGGCTATGCCAGACCGCATGGGAACCTAGAGCCCGTCGTTCTGAACCCCGCGCGCGAGTAAAATGTCCCGCATCTCCCAATAGGCTGCCCCGTTGCGGAACAGCGGGATCGCGGGATGCAGATGGTGCACTACGTGGTACTGCATGCCTTGAGAAAAGATGTTTCCCATTTTGCAACGCCAGGCCCGTGTATCGCGATATCGCCCCATCTTCTCAAAGGGCACATGGGGCGCCCAGCTGAGATAGAGCATGATGTGGGATGACCCCACTTGCTTTGGCAGGAACCACAAGAAGAATGCTTCCAGCGCAAAGCCGCTCCAGGCCAACGCCATGAGTATTACAACATAGCCGAGGCGCCAGATCACTGCCTCGGTCACTGCAGCGCGCACCTCCGGCGTATCGCCCATTTTCTCCAGAGCCTTGCCATAAGCATCCTCTGCGCCGGGCTGACGGTTCTGAATACCTTTCCAGATCGCCCCAAGAAAGCTATCCGCCTTGTTTTGATAGTCCGGGTCCATTTCTGGATCATTCGTATGCGCATGATGTTTCATGTGAGTAAGGCGCAAAACGCGATAGGGGAACACCAAAGGGATGGTGGTGACTGTTCCCACGAGCTCATTCAGCCAGCGCAAGGGATGCCCCACCTTGGCAATATTTGAATGCTGCGCCTCGTGGGAGGGCAGATAGGAGATTGCCACGTTCACACAAGCAATCATGAACCCCGCCCAAAGCGGGATCACCCCAAAAATCACCAAAGGCCAGAGCGAAAGCCAGATCGCGAGGTTCCCGAAGGCCCAGATCACCATGGCCCAGGGCATGCCGCCGATATATTTCCGCGCGATTTCCTTCTCTGCTTTGGCAAGCTCAGCCTCGGACATGGAAGAATAGTCGATGCTCATACCCATCTCCCCGTATATTTGGCAACAAGCCCCCACATGAAACCAACGGCAAGGCCCGCCTCAAGAGGGTTGGCCTCCATGGGAATTTCAATGCCACTCGCCTCAAGCAGGGCGGCCGTGACCGGGGCAACAAACCCAATGCCAAAGATTATGGGCATCCACGCAAAGAGACCTGTAAGAAGCGTTTTCATGATCATGAGGTTTTTCGCCTTTCCACAAGAGCATCGAGTTCGTCACGCACCTGACTGCCGCCGGGGCCGGTGCGGTGGCCTATTTCATCCGGACTGAGAATATGCCCGTGCTTTGAAACTCCAACGGTGCAAGTGACGGGTTCACCAGTGCTAAGTTCATAGAATTCTGTCCGCACGCCGCCCTTCTTGGGGACCCAACGATCACCCCATTGCGTGAGGGCGCCAACAACCGGGGTAAGGTCCCTGCCCTTCTCCGTCAGCTCGTAGATCTTGCCGCGTCGGTCATCCTCATCTGGTCGGGCCTCAATCAGCCCCTCACCGGTCAGGCGTTGGAGCCGATCCGCTAGAATTTTCGGTGAAATGGAAAGGTGCGCAGCGAAGTCCTCGAACCGCGTCATCCCCATCAGGAGATTACGAATGATCAGAAAACACCATTGATCCCCGATGTGCTCAATCGCTTGAGCAAACCCGCAATCGAGATCAGCAAAACTTGTCCGCGTGCCAGCCATAAAAGTGCCTTTCTTAAGGAAAGTTATATCGAAAACATAGCAAGGTCAAGGGAGATAGGGCTCTGGCGTCCCGCCAATTTCGGCACCTCCTGTTGTGCTGGCGTCATTGCGCATTGCACAGAAGAGAAACATAATCGGCTCCGCAGGCAGCCCTTTTGGACCACAGGCATTGGGGGATTGGGGCGACACCTCTTAGCAAGCAGCTAGGTTTCAGCAAGGCAGCGCGTTGGCATGAAAGGCGTGAACATCCCTTGCGGCGTATACAGGGGCATTCATGGCCAAAGCAGACAGCGGATTCTTCGACACCTTACGCGGCGATATTTTCGGGGGCGTGACAGCCGCCGTGGTCGCCCTGCCCCTGGCACTGGCCTTTGGAGTTGCCTCAGGCGTTGGGCCCATCGCGGGTCTGTATGGTGCCATCGCGGCTGGCTTTTTCGCAGCGGTCTTTGGCGGCACGCGCCAGCAGGTGACCGGCCCCACTGGCCCCATGACCGTGGTGATGGCTGCCATCGTGGCAACTCATGCTGACAATCTTCCTGAAGCTTTCCTCATTGTGATGATGGGGGGCGCGTTACAGATCCTCTTCGGGGTGCTGCGTCTGGGGCGCTACATTATGTATACGCCCTACTCCGTGGTCTCCGGCTTTATGAGCGGCATCGGCTTTATCATCATCATCATTCAGATCCTGCCGTTCATCGGGCTGCCCGTGGTGGCGGGAGGGCCGACAGGAACGATTCGTACCCTGATGGGTATGGGGCCCGAGAACATCAACAGCAATGCGCTGACCCTTGCCTTGATCACACTTGCCGTCATCACCTTCTGGCCCGGTCGCCTGAGCAAGTACCTGCCCTCTGCTTTGGCTGCATTGATTGTCGGAACAATTCTCGGCGCCACGGTGCTGGCGGGGGTTCCGGTCATTGGCGAAGTGCCCACAGGTCTTCCCTCCATTGTGGTGACCTCTGTCGACATAGGGGCCCTCGGGCCATTGATCCAGCCCGCCCTGATCCTGGCCCTGCTGGGCACCATCGACAGCCTGCTGACCTCGCTGATTGCAGATTCCATCACCCGGACCCAGCACAACAGCAATCGCGAGCTTATCGGCCAGGGCATCGGCAACATGGCAGCAGGTCTCATTGGCGGGCTGCCTGGCGCAGGTGCCACCATGCGCACGGTGATCAATGTGCGGGCGGGCGGCAAGACGCGGCTTTCGGGAGCTATTCACGCTCTCGTTCTGCTCGCCCTCGTGCTGGGCCTCGGGCCCTTGGCAGAACTGGTGCCTCATCCTGTGCTGGCGGGCATTTTGATGAAAGTCGGCTTTGACATCATCGACTGGCCATATATTCGCCGACTGCTCTTTGCCCCTCGGGCGAAAGTGGTCGTCATGCTGATCACTTTGACCCTGACAGTATTGGTGGATCTCATCGTCGCCGTTGCGGTGGGCATTATCATCGCCTCGTTCGTGACTTCAAGGTCGCTGGAACAAGAAGAACTGCGCAATCTCAAGACCAGCGGCGATGGCGACGGCTCCGGCCTCAGCCCGGATGAGCTCGCATTGCTCAAAGGATTTGAGGACAAGGTCCTTGTGACCATGCTGGGCGGCACATTCTCTTACGCCTCCGCGCGGGAGCTGGCCCGCCGCGTGGCCCAGCACATCTCCAACTATTCCGTGGTGGTCTACGACTTTACCGGCACCAGCTTCATGGACACCAGCACCGCCAACACCATCAAAGAGTTGATTGAGGACGCCAATACCAATGGCCAGACAGTATTCGTCGCCGGCGCCGACGAGCCCGCCCTCAGCGCCCTCAAAGGCTTGGGGGTGCTGCGCCAAGTGCCAGCAGAAAACCGCAAAGCCACAAGGATAGACGCCATCCGCAGCGCAGTGGCGGCGGCAGGAGACGCTTAAGGGAGTGAAATTTGGTAGCGAAGGAGGGACTCGAACCCCCGACACGCGGATTATGATTCCGCTGCTCTAACCAGCTGAGCTACTTCGCCCCAAGGATGGGCCAGCCCCTGAGGGGCCACCTGCCAAGGGCTTTTGGGCCCCGGAGAGAGGGGATTTAGGCGGTGAGGCCGGGTGCTGTCAAGAGTTGCTTGGCCTGGAGTTAAATCTGATAAATCCCGGTGCCTTTGAGGCCTCCAATGCCTTGTCCTGAGACCCCAATTCCACCCTGCCAACGCTGGAGCCGGCTTGATCTTGCCCCTCTTGGCTTGAGGCAAAGGCGCTCCCTCATACAAATGCGGCCCATCTTTCGCAGATAGGCCGCATTTCACATCAGATTGGTAACGCACCTAGGCGGCGCGGATATCCTTGAGGAAGCCTTCCACGCGAGAGCGCAGGTTTTCGTTTTCCACCGAAAGGCTGCCCGCCGTTTCCCGCACACCCTCAACGGAGACCTTCGTGCCATTTGCAGCTTCGGAGACGTCACCGATCCCGCGGGAGACCTCTCCGGTGCCTTGAGAGGCTTCCTGAACGTTCATGGAAATCTCGTTGGTGGCTGCAGATTGCTCTTCCACGGCGGAGGAGATGCTGGTGGCGATCTGGCTGGTTTCTTCCATCAAGGCCACCACGCCCTCGATATTGGTCGAAGCGCCATCGGTGGCTTGTTGAAGTTCACCGATCTGGCTTGCGATCTCATCGGTCGCCCGGGCCGTTTGACTGGCGAGGGCTTTCACCTCGGAGGCCACAACCGCAAAGCCTTTGCCCGCATCACCGGCACGAGCTGCCTCAATGGTGGCGTTGAGAGCCAGAAGGTTGGTCTGCCCGGCGATGTCCGCAATCAAGTCCGTAACCCGATTAATACTGGCCGCCATTTCCTTCAGGCTCTGCATTGCTGTTTCCGCCCGTGCCGTTTCTTCGTTGGCATTGGCAGATGTCGTTTGAAGCCTGCTCATCTGACTGGAGATTTCCTGGATGGAGGCGGAGAGCTCTTCCGAGCCAGCCGCAACTGTTTGTACATTTACAGAAGCTTCCTCAGCCGCTGCTGAAATTGCGGTGGCCTGATTGTTGGTTTCGTCCGCAATCTTGCCAACCTCGTCTGCCGTACTCAGCATCTGAGACAGGGCTGCCCCTGACGTTTCGAGTTGCTGGCTCACATGGCTGTCGAATTGACCAACGAGTTCATCCATGCGCGCGACGCGCTTGGCCTGAACTTCGTCGGCTTTGCGTTGTTCAGCTTCAAGGCGTTCGCGCTCAATCGCATTGTCTCGGAACACAGCAACGGATTTTGCCATGCGGCCAATCTCATCTACGCGATCCAGACCGGTGATCTGAACGTTGTTGTTCCCAGCGGCAAGCGTGTCCATATCCTCGGTCATCTCGGTGATCGGCTGAACGACGCTGCGCACAATGAAGAACACCACGGCGCAAGTGCCAGCCAAAACCAGAAGCGAGAAGAGACCCGCGATTACAAATGTCCAAAGAGCCGCACTGCCTTTTGCCGCAGCAGTATTGACCAGATCTCCGGCAAGGCGATCTTCCACGGTTTTGAGGAGATCAATCTTGGCGGTGATCTCATCAAACCAATAGGCCCCTGTAACGCCGACGATTGGCGTGCCGTAACCATTGGCCTGGGCAATTTCCCGCAACCGGCCGACTTCTTCAACAATGTTCCCACTCAGGGTCTGCTCGTAAAAACTCCACTGGGATGGAGATGCATAGAGTTCAAACACTGAAAGGAAGGCCTGTTGTTGTCCGATAAGGTTTACAAAGCGAGCATGAACGGTTGGAGAAAACTGCCCGGCGTTGAAGCCAGCAGCTCCCATGGCCCGCTCAATACCGGCCCGTTCTTTTGCCTGCAGGAATGTGTTGTAGGCTGTGACCTGGTTTGAGATTTCCGCATCCGAACTCAGCAATGCCATTTCACCAACGGTGCCGAGAAGCGCTGAGATCGTTGAAGTATAATAACTCGCCATTTCGCCAACGCTTGCATTGAGATTGGCAACATCGCTGCGCATCTCCCTTAGCTGTTCTAGACGTTGACGCGCATCAGCGATCCCATTGGCAAAGCTAGGCCCGTAGGCATCTGCATTAAAGGCGTCGAGTGTTTCGTTGAATTCGTTGAACGCCGTATTTGTGTCAACAAGCTGGCGCTGCAATCGATCTGCAAAGCTGCCCTGCCCTCGTTGTCCGATGAAACCTGCAGAATTGCCGCGCTCCTTTTGCAGCTCATGCACAAGGCCGCTGATGATCGGCGCAATAGAGCCAACCCGCTCGACCCGGCGCATTTCTGCGGAGGTTTGAAACTGCCCAAACAGAACCACCGACAAAGCCGCCATAAGAAAAAATAGTGGTATGCCAGCACCAATGGCTACGCGGTGGCTGACCTGTAATCGTTTTGTGAAACCAAGCATGATGAATCTCCCATCCCAGTTGGGATCGAGCTTCATCCTCAATGGTAAACAAAAACCCATTATTTTTAGGGTCTTTGCCCCTGCGATCAGATTGCGGTCAACGCCAAATTAGGCAAAGAACAAGGTACCACCTAATCCATTGAAATCAGGGGTTTATTTCCGTCGAGAATGTAGGTTTGGATGCAGATAGGTACGTGTGGCGCAACGACGCACGGAACTTAATCCTTGGTCTGATCACCTGTGAGAATAGTGATAAACTCATCAATGCTGCGGTTCGGATCAAGGGTTTCCTTGGTTTCGTGTCCAAGGGGCGAGGCATCCAGATATCGAAACATGTCCGCGACCCCTTCATAGAGTGTGGGCGGCAGATCAGCATCATCCATCATCTGGGCAACCGCGTCGAACTCCTGG
>JAJFIL010000038.1 GCA_021774965.1 Alphaproteobacteria bacterium | reverse complement strand
CCTAAACTTTGAAACCGTCAAATATTTCGGCAATGAAGAACACGAAGCCAAGCGCTTTGATCGCTCCATGGCAGCTTATGAGTCCGCCGCGATCCAGACCATGACATCGCTTTCGTGGCTCAACTTTGGACAGATGTTCATTTTCTCCATCGGGCTCACGATCCTGATGGTCATGGCTGCCTATAATGTGGCAGACGGAACCATGACGGCGGGGGATTTTGTCATGGTCAACGCCCTGCTGATCCAGCTTTATACGCCGCTCAATTTACTGGGCTTTGTCTATCACCAAATCCGCGAGTCCCTCATCGACATGGAAAAGATGTTTGATGTGTTGGCACAAGACCCTGAGATTGAAGATGCGCCTGATGCGTCGCCTCTGAAGGTTGAAGGCGGCGAGATCCGCTTTGAGGGCGTGAAGTTTCATTATGACAAGGCGCGCCCAATCCTGAAGGGGATCGACTTTACCGTGCCTGCAGGAAAAACGATTGCTGTGGTGGGCCCCACCGGCGCGGGCAAATCAACCCTCTCGCGCATTCTCTACCGCTTTTATGAGCTTAGCGAAGGCCGGGTTCTCATCGATGGGCAAGATGTCTCAACTGTCGGACAGGTTTCCCTGCGCGATGCCATCGGCATGGTGCCGCAGGATACGGTGCTTTTCAATGACACCATCCGCTACAACATCGCTTATGGCCGACCCGGGGCCAGCCAGAAGGAGATTGAAGACGCCGCGCGTCATGCGCAGGTTCATGACTTCATCGCAGGGCTACCTGATGGATACGATACGCGGGTTGGGGAGCGGGGGCTCAAGCTTTCCGGCGGTGAGAAACAGCGGGTGGCCATTGCCCGGACTATTCTAAAGGACCCGCCTATTCTCATTCTGGACGAGGCAACATCTGCTCTTGATTCCCATACGGAGAAAGAAATTCAATCGGCTCTCAACAAGGTCTCCCAAGGGCGCACCACGCTGACCATAGCGCACCGACTTTCAACTGTGATCCAGGCCGACGAGATTATCGTGTTGGACGCAGGTCTGATCGTTGAGCGCGGCACGCACGAGAACCTGCTGGACCGCGAGGGACGTTATGCCTCCATGTGGCGGCGGCAGCTGGAAGCCGCCGAAGCGGCGGAGAAGCTGGTTGCCCTAGAGGATGATGCGAGCCCCGCCACTTGATTTTGACTTATTCCGCAGGTGTCTTGGTGGCACTGGTATTGGTATCAGATTTGGCATCGGCAGCGGCATTTGCTGCCATCGATGCTTCTAGGTCCCTCATAGATCGGTATATCGCCGCGGTTATCCGTTCCCACAAGGCCAGCAAACATGGCGTGACGATCAAGGTCAGCATGGTCGAGAACCCCAGCCCGAAAACCACCGCCGTTGAGAACTGAACCCACCAGGTGGCCACCGGCCCACCAATGGAGAAACTCCGTTCAATGAAGTTGATGTTGAGCATGAACATCATGGGGGCAAGACCGCACATGGTGGTGATCGTGGTCAGAAAGATCGGACGCAGGCGTTGGGCTCCGGTGCGGATGATAGCATCGTGGCCGGAAAACCCTTCTTTCAAGAGGTGCTGGTAGGTATCGATCAGCACAATGTTGTTGTTCACCACAATTCCGGCCAAGGCGATAATCCCCGTTCCTGTCATGATCATGGACAAGGGCTGGTTCATGATGATCATGCCTAACAGCACCCCAAATGTGGAAAACACCACGGTGAGCAGAATCAGGAAGGAATGGAAGAAATTATTGAACTGGGTGATCAGGATAAGGAACATCAGGAACAAAGATGCCACCATGGCTTTTTGCAAAAACTCTCCTGTTTCCGCCTGCTCTTCATTGGCTCCACGGAAGGCCACATCAACACGTGGGTCAAACGTTTGAGTGTCCATCCAGGTTTGAATTTCCTGCACTTTGGTGTTCGCCAAAATACCTTCTTCCGTATTGGCGCGGACCGTCATGATCTGCGTGCCATTGACCCGGTTGATCTGGCTAACCTGTGGCTCTGCCGTTCGAGTGACAAAATTGGAAAGAGGGATCATGCCCTCGCGGGTCTGGACCCGCAATTGATCCATTTGGTCCACTGATCGCGCGTCATAGGGAAACCGCACGCGAATATCAACTTCGTCGTCCGCATCATCCGGGCGATAGCGGCCAATAAGAACACCATTGGTAACCAGCTGAACTGTAGTGCCGATGGACGTGATATCAGCACCAAACCGCCCGGCCTGTCCGCGGTCTACTTCAAGTTCCCATTCAATGCCGGGCAGGGGACGGCTGTCTTCCAGCTCTATCAGGCCCTCTACATCCGTATTCAAATGATCACTTACAAGCCCTGTTGTTGCGAGCAAGGCATCAAAATTATCGGACCGCAGTTCGATATAGATATCTTTGCCCGTGGGAGGTCCTTGTTCCTGCTCGCGTATTTCAACACGAATGCCGGGAATTCCGGACGTGAAATCACGCAGATCGCGCACCACAAGGGTTCCTGCACGGCGTTCATCAAACGGCTTCAGTTGAACAGTGACGGTTCCGATTGCATCGTTCGGAGCACTGCTGCCCCCCAAGCGGACACCGCCGCCGCCACCTGTTGAGGTAAAGGCAGAGCGAACCCCGTCAATGCCGAGCACAATCTCCTCAACCTCGATGATCAGATCCCGCGCTTCGTCCGCTGACAGATTACCTCGGGCGCTGACATGCACATCGACCAGATCAGGTTCCGTATCCACAAAGAACATCACGCCATTGTTGGCAACTATAAAGGTCGCCATGATGGAACCCAGAAGCACAACGGTGGCAACAATCACCATGATCGGTCTCTTGATCAGTGCGGAGACAAGTTTCACATAGATGCCGGTCAAGCCACCGACCTGTGTGAGGTCACCACTTTCCGCAGCGGCCAGCGCCTTCATGGTTTTCTCATTGCCGGGTTGGGGTCTGCCCACAATTGATCCCAAAACGGGCAGAAAAATAAGTGCCATGAACAAGGAGGCAACCAGAACAAAGATCAGAGTAATGGGCAGAAACTTCATGAACTCGCCGGCAACACCGGGCCAGAATAGAAGCGGCGCGAATGCTGCCAGCGTCGTTGCCGTTGAGGATATGATCGGCCACCACATGCGCTTGGCAGCCAGCGCATAGGCTTCGCGACGATGAAATCCCTCAGACATTTTACGGTCCGCAAATTCCACAAGCACAATGGCACCGTCTACCAATATCCCCACGGCGACCACCATGCCAAACATCACCATCATGTTGATGGTCAGGCCGGCCCAACCCAGCAACAAAAACCCGATCAGGAAGGAACTGGGAATGGCAAAGCCCACGAGAAGTCCAGAGCGCAATCCCAGCGCTGCCACCACAACAATCATCACCAGCGCAATGGCGGTCATGATGGAGGCTTGCAATTGGGAAAGAGAACGGAAGATCCAGTCAGAGGCATCGATTGTAATGTCGACGTTCACTTCTTCCGGCCAATCAGCGGTGACCCGATCCACGACGGCGCGCACGTTCTGGTTCACTTCGATGATATTGTCGCCAATGCGCTTGGTGACTTCAACGGCTATTGCCGGATGACCATTGTATCGAGCATAACCGGTCGCATCCTGAAAGGTGCGGCGAATTTCCGCGATGTCCCCAAGGGTGACTACCCCGTCACCGGAGGCTCGGATGGGCAGGTCCATGACATCTTCGCGGGTTTCAAACAGGCCGGGTACATTGACAGCAAAGCGACCTTCACCAGTATCCATGGCCCCCGCGGGGATCAACCGGTTGTTGAGATTAACGGCATTAAGGAGTTCTGACTGAGAAATGGCATAGCTTTCAAGCAGGGCAGGATCGATAATGACTTCCAGAAGCTCTTCGCGGGTGCCCGCAAGATCCGTATCCAGGACGCCGGAGACGCCCTTAATCTCATCTTCCAGCTCTTGCGCCAGTCGGTAGAGCGTACGTTCGGGCACGTCTCCATAGAGCGCCACGATGACCACCGGGAACAGGCTTGCATTGAACTCCAGAACACGTGGCTCTTCCGCATCCTCCGGCAACTCGGTTCGGGCGATGTCCACTTGTTCCTGCACGTCCCGCAAAGCGGCATCCTTGTCGAAATCCACATCGAACTCGAGAATGATGCCTGCGTGACCACGCGCGGCATAGGACGTCATCTCCTCAACCCCTTCGATGGATTGAAGGAAGGTCTCCATGGGGCGCACCAACAGGCGTTCGCCGTCCTGGGGGGAAATCCCTTGCATGGAAAGGGAGATAAAGAAGACCGGAATGGGAATATCCGGATCTGCTTCCTTGGGCAGGTTGATATAGGACAGCAGTCCCGCCACCACCACAACGACCAGGATCAACATCACTGTCCGTGTACGGGCCATGGCCGCATCGACAATAGCGTTCACGACTGAACCTCCGATGTCACATCAACCGGAGCGACGTGTTGGCCATCCACAACATACTCGTGACCCACGACAATAATGCGGGCAATATCCGGCAGACCCCTTATCCAGAAGCCATCAATGCCGTCGGCGACTATTTCAATGGGGGTAAAGCGCACGATACCTTCATCATCCACCAGCTTCACACCAACCTGACCTGAGTCGGAAAGCGAAAGCACGGCGGGGGAGATACGGTGAGCAATGACAGAGCGAATGGGAACCAGAATATCGCTGGTGATCCCGTCGCGCAGAAGGCCGTCCTCGTTGGCAACTTCCAGTTCCACGCGGAACGTGCGGGTCGCGGGATCAGCTTGCGTTCCAATGAAACGGATAGTGCCCTCAACTTCGGTGCCATCGATCAGGCGCCCCAAGCCGGGGCCACCAAGTGTCAGGCTGGCCACATCCCGTTCGGATATTTGCCCGACGATCAGACACGGATCTTGATCGATCACCACACCGCACGGTGCGCCGGGGGACATATAGTCTCCAACGTTTACATAACGCTCATCAAGGATGCCATCAAAGGGTGCTGTGATCTGGGTGCGTGCAAGGTCTACTTCTGCCGCCGTAAAGGCCGCCCGTGCTGAGTTTAAGGCCGCGACTGCACCTGCGCGCTGAATGTCAGACCGAAAACCTCGTTCGCCAAGTTCTCGCGCTGCATCGTTCTCGGCAATGCGCAAGGCAAGATTTGCGCGGGCTTCTTCCAGGCGCGATGCGCGATCATTGGTGGCGATCTCACAAATCAGATCACCCTCAGCGACAAAGCTACCGCGCTCCATAGGCATGGAGACAATGGAGCCTTGGGTTTCAGCGCGCAATGTAACTTTGCGCAAAGCTTCCGTCCGCCCACGGATGGTCAGGGAGGCATCTCGTTGTTGGGCGGTCACCATGGCAACGCGAACAGCGGTCAAATCACCATCATCGGCGCTAGAGGCCGCAGGCGCTTCGCTTCCCGCATTCTCTTCATTTTTGATCTGCCCGGAGAGCATCCAAAATATAATGGTCGCTGCAATGGCAATGGCGAGTACGATTGATCCACGAATGCGCATGTTATTCCCCTAATGTCCCTAAGTCAGCATCTTGCGGTTCAGTGGCAATACTGCCCGCAGCGGACCTCAGGGCTTCTCCTTCCAGGATATGACGGTTGTTTTCCAAATAGCTTTTCGCAGCGCCAAAGATGGCGAGTGCGTGGCCCGCAACGAAGCGCGGGCCGGGGGTTGTATCACAATCAACCTCAGCGGTTATTTCTGCGATATGTTCCTCGTAATAAGCGAGGCGTTGGTCGATGAGGTCTGACATGGCAGCGGGGGTCAGGTGCTCGGCAAACATGAGAACAAAAAGGAAGTCTGATTTATGCCGGTCCGGTGCAATGGGGGCGTGGAGTGTCTTGTGAAAGTCCGTCAGACCGCTGGAGGTAATTGAGTAGGTCTTTTTGTCCGGGCGAGCCTCTTGGGTCTCGATGCGAAATTCCACATGGCCCTCTTCAGTCAGCCGGGTGAGGGCAGGATAGATTGAGCCAAAGCTGGCATCGACAAAATGGCCCAATGGGCCTTCTTCCAGCAGCTTCTTGATCTCATAGCCGGAGCGGTCCTCTTTGGATAAAAGTCCCAGGCAGATCGTGCGTACATCCATCGTCTAGTTCCTGAGCACTCACAAAGTGCTCTTTCTCGAAATTGACCCTATATCGGGCCGATAGACCCTATGTTGGCTCGATATAGGTGCTGTGAGTAGCAAGATCAATATGTAAGTAGTGGAAAAAGTTGGAAAAAATGCCACATCACGTGATTTTCAACATCAATTTCCTCTGATAGGGTGGTGGAAAGCAGCAAAGGTGCACGGCGCCCGGTTGAAATGCAGATACCCCCGCCTTTCAACTGAGACCCAGGCGCGCCCTTTGCCAGAGAGGCGTTCAGTGTCCACAGAGGAAAGCAAAGATACAGCTTCCGCGTCAGAACCTTTGGGGCAGCCCCCAAGGGCTGCGTGTGCTGTTGCGAAGGAGCCGGGGACTACCACTGCAACAGATAACGTCTACGCTGCGCTGGATCTGGGAACCAATAATTGCCGACTGCTTGTCGCTCGACCGGCACCTGGCGGGTTTGAAGTCATTGACGCTTTCTCTCGGACGGTTCGTTTGGGCGAAGAACTGACCAGCACAGGTACCCTGGCGAAGAGCGCCATGGATCGCACGTTGAATGCCTTGCGGGTTTGCGCGGGAAAAATCGAAAAGCGCGGCGTAACTCATCTCCGAGCTATTGCGACGGAAGCCTGTCGCCTTGCGGAGAACGGCGAGAATTTCATTGAGCGGGTCAAGCGAGAGACCGGCATTTCATTCGATATCATCACGGCGGGCGAAGAGGCTGCTTTGGCAGCGGCGGGCTGTGCTGCGCTGGCTGATCCAGGGTGCGAGAACGTGTTGGTGTTCGATATTGGAGGCGGCAGCACAGAACTTGTGTGGCTTGATCTTTGTGATCGAAATGAAGAAACCGGTCAGCCCAAGATTGTCACCTGGACATCATTGGCTTGTGGGGTTGTTACCCTGACCGATCATTTTCAGTTGTCTCATGAAGACTTTGAAGATAACCCCATCGAGCCGCAGCTTTATGAAGATATGGTGGAGTTCGTGCGCAAGCGACTGCAGCAGGCTGGCGCCTATGATACGTTTGGCAAACGCAACGATGATCAGCCTGCGCACCTTCTTGGCACCTCGGGCACTGTGACAACACTGGCCGGTATTTCATTGGGATTAAAACGGTATGATCGAAACAAGGTTGATGGCACCTGGCTGCATCTTGATCTTGTGCAGCAGGTTTCAAGGCGCGTTGCCAAGATGAACCGTAAAGCCCGCGCAAAGCATCCCTGCATTGGTCGTGACCGGGCCGAGTTTATTCTCGCGGGCTGCGCTATCCTTGATGCAATTCGGGATGTCTGGCCTTGCGATCGGTTGCGGGTTGCAGACCGAGGGCTTCGGGAGGGCATACTCATTCAGCTCATGGGGGAAGCCGGAGATGGCGCACTGGCCCGAGAGCGGGTGATGGGTGGTCAATCTTCCCGGAGGGCTGGCAGTTGAGTTCAAGTCGCAAAAGTGGTTCCAAAGGCGGCGGCTCAAAGGGCGGAGGAAAAGGCCCTGGCCCCAGTCACCGCCTAAAAGAGCGCGTGAAGTCGGCTCGCGGTCGGACCACCTCTTCCACACGATGGCTGCAGCGTCAGGTCAATGATCCTTATGTGGCTGCCGCTCGGGCAGAAGGTTATCGCTCACGCGCGGCGTTCAAGATCGCCGAGTTGAATGAGAAATTTGATTTCTTCAAACCCGGACGTAAGGTATTGGACTTAGGCGCTGCTCCCGGCGGCTGGTGTCAGGTCGCCGTGAACATCTGCGGGACGGGCAATGTGCTGGGTATCGACCTTCAGGAGATTGATCCCATCGTGGGCGCAGAGCTCATGGTGCTGGACATCATGGATGAAAAGGCGCCAGAGATTATCAAGGACGCCTTGGGTGGGCCCGTCGATATCGTGCTTTCCGATATGGCCGCAGCCTCCATGGGGCATCGTCAGACGGACCATATTCGTATCATTGCCCTGTGCGAAGCGGCTTTGGATTTGGCCTATGATGTGCTGACCCCAGGGGGTGATTTCATCGCCAAAGTGCTGCGCGGGGGCACCGAAGGCGAGCTGCTGAATTCCATGAAAGCCCACTTCGAAAAAGTGCGCCATTCCAAGCCTGCAGCCAGTCGGCAAGATTCGGCGGAAATGTACGTTGTGGCCACGGGGTTCAAGCCTTTTGACCGGGAAGACCCGCGCTAAGCTTGAGCTTCAAGACAGTGCTTGCATTGCAGCGATACCTCTGATACTTCCCGCCAACTTTTTTCAGGAGGTGTGACGTGGATATAGCCGAGGCTCTAACCTTTGATGATGTCCTCCTCAAGCCGGCGGCATCGGATGTTTTGCCCGGCCAGGTTGATACGAAATCGCGCCTGACCCGCTCTATTACGCTCGGCATTCCCCTTATTTCTGCAGCCATGGATACGGTGACCGAAAGCCGTCTGGCCATCGCACTGGCTCAGGCTGGCGGGCTTGGGGTGCTTCATAAAAATATGTCTCCTGAGGCGCAGGCTGAAGAGGTCCGTCAGGTCAAGAAATTTGAAAGCGGCATGGTGGTTAATCCCGTAACCATCGCACCAACCCAAACCCTTGCCGATGCTCACGCCTTAATGGAGCACCACCGCATTTCCGGCATACCGGTGGTGGAGAATCCAGATGAACAAGGGCGCGGCAAGCTGGTTGGCATACTGACGAACCGGGACGTACGCTTTGCCGACAATCCGGACACACCTGTCTCTGCTCTGATGACCAACGAGGACCTGATCACGGTCAACGAAAGCGTCAATCAGGAAGAAGCAAAACGTCTTTTGCACCAGCACCGTATTGAGAAACTTCTGGTGGTGGATGATGCCTATCGTTGTATCGGTCTGATCACCGTTAAAGA
>JAJFIL010000037.1 GCA_021774965.1 Alphaproteobacteria bacterium | reverse complement strand
TTTCCCTGAGAATAGGAACAGGGAAATCCACGATCACTTTCACGGAAACCAATGTTTTAGAATAGCGAACGCCACGCGGATTGGGTTTTTGGTAGGGACAGTACAAAATGAGGCTGCCAATTTGTTCTCCCGTTTGAATTTTCATGGTCTACAAAACTTGGATGGCATTGCCGAAGCGACGTCTTAAACCAACAGCATGAAGGGTTGAAGCTATGACTGGGAGTTCGAACTTTCTTACTAGGGCTCATCAAACGAGTGTGGGTGGATTTGCAGCACTGATTCTAATTGTATTGCTGCCAACAACGGCAGCCGCAGAATCAAATATCAACACTGTGAGCCAAGCCGAAAGCACGCAAGCCACTACTGTCGTATTCGCGCCCCATGAGGACAGACCGCTCAGTGAAGAAGAGAAAGTGGCGATCCACGAGACCCTTGAAGTAACCTACGCAATGGCGCGAGAAGTTCTGCCCGGCTTGGTCGACCATGTCACTGTCACGGTTCATATGGTCGATCGCGATCTTAGCAACGTAGGGGGAGCGAGTGGTCGGGCGGATGCGCCCGGTGAGATTACACTTGAAATCTCGATGCAGATGGACGGCGGCATATCTACGGTCATTGATGGTGGGTTGGCGAGTACGTTTGCTCATGAGTTGCACCACTTAGTCCGTGGCTGGACGATTTCCGGTAATCGATTTGGGCCAGGGATTTCAATCGCAGCCATCAACGAAGGGATGGCCGTTGTGTTCGCAGAGGAGCTGACCGGCAAATCTTACCCCGGCAACCAGCCGCCCTCAGAGACAGATGCAGAGGCCTGGGCGATTGAAATCTTGGCTTTACCGCGGAGGGTTAACTATGGCGAATGGATGTTCGCCCATCCCGATGGTCGCGAGTCGGTTGGCTATCGCATAGGGCACTTTGTCGTTCGTCGCGCTATGGCAACTACGGGTCAAGACATCATCGAACTCTCTTCGGCTAGTCCCGACGAAATTTGGGCGTACGCCGGGTTTTGATCGCCGCGCATCAGCGGAACTGAGCTTTTTTGTGGCGATGTCAAGTAGAACGGTGAGAGCAAATAGATCTGATTCAAAAGACTAGAGACTGGTTCGATTGATTTCAGAGTTTGGAATTTATAGCGCAACTTCAGCTTGAGGCGGGAGTTCCGGAAATGACACAGAAGCACCGGAGATGGACGTCCATACTAAGGCATCGATTAGGTGATTTTTGTGCTTGGGGCAGCGTGATTTCAGCCTGATAGGGCTCTATCTCATTGAAACTTGGGGTTGTTTAGGGATTTCACAGCGAACTCGATGTTCGATCGAAGTAATATGGCGGTGCTGTCAGACTAAAGCGAACTGGTCTCCGAATTCCCGAGCAACTCCGAGTTTATCCGCAAAGTTGACGCCATTCAGCCAAGGCTGCGGCACGATCCACCTTGAATGTTGTTCGATGATTTAGATGACGATCATTGCTGAAGTGGTTGCGTACTGACGAATGGATGGAGACAAACTTCTGAAGCGACTTGGTGCTTCGAAACTTCAACATTGCTTTCTCTCGTCGTCGGAAGGGGAGATGAGAATTCTCCGCTCGATTGTTGAGCCACTGACCCGTTTCCTGGGTATTTTCATTGCCAATGATTCTCATGGCAGCGCGATACGACCGAAGCAGGTCGGTCACAACAGCCTTTGGGCGGCCATAGCGTTTCATTGTTTTCTTCAAGAACTTGAGTGCAGCCCAGCGATCCCGTTTCTTTGTAACGAATGCCTCAAGAACTTCACCTTCATGATCGACCGCTCGCCAGAGATAGTGGATCTCGCCATTGATCCGCACAAACACCTCATCCATATGCCAACGCCATTGCGTATGGGAGCGAGTAAAAGCCGCCCTCTTCTTTCGGATATCGGCAGCAAAGATAGGCCCAAATCGGTTCCACCAGGCACAGACCATCTCATGGCTGACGTCGATACCCCGTTCGTGAAGCAAATCTTCAACGTTTCTCAGCGAGAGCGGAAAACGAACGTACATCATCACTGCAAGGCGGATGATCTCGGGGGATGTCTTGAAATAGCGAAAGGGATTCGTCATCCAAGGACGTTATCGAGCCAGATTCACCGGCTCAAGCCATTTTCCTCTTGGCTATTTCAGAGGCTTCATATTTCCAACGATCATTACACTGATTTATCCAACGCTTCGAAAACCAGTGTGATTGTCAAATACTTGGCAAGGCCTTGAGCCGCATAAGGCAGAAGAACCTGCTAAATGAGACGGCGGAAAACCTGGGGTAGTGCTTCCGGGTTTCGTCCAACAATGCTGTTTGGTTCCGGCACAAAGGGAACAAGATCAACCATCTGCCCAAAGACGAGTTGGTCATCGAATCCGGAAACCTTGCGATAGGTTTCCCCGATCCCCTCGCATTGGAAGCGATGCACACCGGGCAATGGCAGAGAAATCCTCAAAGAGCCCGTATCACTATTGGCATAAACGGATGCACCGGCAGCGGATGACAGTTTGCTGTCATTGCTCAAGTCACAAATGGTGTTGCCGCGCTCATCGCAGATAGAGACATGCAGGCGGGGTGCCGCATCACTTTCAACTTTGATGTTTAGGACAGCGCCGCCCCCTGGAGAATCTGCTTCAGCCAGGAAGGTTGCGGACCACAGGTTTCCCTTTTCGCTGATCTTGCTTTCCTGCAGACTCCCAATATTGAAAACGACCTCAGCAGAATTGCCGCAATCGGTCACTTCTAATGTTGGCGCAGAGATGAGTTTGAGATGGTCCAAGTGACCAACAGTGCCAACATAGAGCTTCGTCGGGCCCCGGGGGTCCAGATCAACACAGCCGGTTATATAGGGAACCGTACCATCATCGGTGCGTGCCGCAGCAATCATGCCGCCGGTTCCGTATCCTGTCCGCCCATAGGCAGGTGAAATCGTAACCTTCGGCGAACCCGTCAGCAACGCAGAAGATGACCACCCCGCCTGTTCGGACCATTTTGCCTGCCAAAGTTTACCGTCATAATCGACACTGATGCACGTTGCTGCACCCATCTTATCCAGGCAAATCTGTGGCGCAAACGCGGGCGTGGGAATAATGTTGTTCTCAACATGCCAATCCCCATTTATGTAGATTGCGTGATCCACATGGAGATTGTCGGACAGATAGACAATGTGAGCAGATTCATTCTTGCTGTCACCGGTCGCCTGGAAGTGGAACGTAAGTTGATCATTCACATTGCACGGCGCGAGTGTTGCCGCCGCTGACATATTGAAGTTGTTGTCTATCGATTTGAAAACCAGTTCGCTTTGATGGGGAAAATCTCCCCGAAATCCAACCGCCAAGGCAGAGCCCGCCCCTATAGGCAGTATCTGAACGCAGCTATGCATCCACGGCTCTTCGCCTGTTTCAAAAAGACGTTCCTGCTGCCATTCGCCATCGGCTGGCTTGTAGGCAACATGAAAATTGCCATCCCGACCAACGACGGATGCCCAGACATTGCCGCAATGGTCGGCTTCGACCCAAGGGGCAGCCAAGGTGGGCGTTGAACCGAGTATCGATTGAGATGCTGAACGCCAGCTGATTTCATCATTATCGCAAACACCGCACATGTATCCAATGGCTAGTCGGTTACGAGAAGTGAAAACCAAATGAAGCTGGTCATCCTGATAGTCAATGCAGAACTGCCCGCCGCCAAAAGCGATGGCAACCCCATCCAGCGAATGTTGTGCTACGACCTCCAGACTTTCAGCATCCAGAACATCGTAGTGGATCGCATAACCCGTGCTATAGAAAGCATAGATAGAGCCATTGCTTTGGAAAATCTTCTTGGTCTTGCCAATGCCCAAATGATGGGGGCCAATTTGGTCGCGCTCATCCACCAGCGTACATGATGGAACAAATTCCTGCTTATAGGATCTCACGGTCTCTAGCCCAGCCTTTGTCATAAATGTTTTTCTAGCTGGCCATCGATCGTATGTCGATTTCACTTGGTTTGCCCATCACAGATGGTTTTACACCGGTGGCTTTTGACCAGCCGTTCAGCTCTTCCATAAGCTGGTCCCGCAACTCATTGAGCTCTTGGGCGGTAAACTCATCCGTATCATATGTACCCGTATTGAATGCAAAATTGTCCAAGTCAACACCGCTGATCAACCCTTGATCCATAGCCGTCTTGTAAAGTGCGGTGCCTTCAATCGGTGTCGCGATTGAGAACCAGAAACTCTTGACGCCAAGTTCTTTCAGGTCATAGGCATAATCAATGGTCATCTGAATTTCAGACATCTTCTCACCGGGGAAGCCGATTACAAAGGCGGTGCCCACGGTGAGTCCTGCACCAATGATACGGGTGACGGCAGCCTTGGAATCATCAACCGACATGGCCTTGTTGATGATTTCGTCCATGACCCGCTGACTACCAGACTCAGGAGTAATAAACACGTGTTCAAAGCCGGCATTTTTCATGATGCCAAGCGTATCGGAATCAAGAAGATCACAGCGCAGATTGCGGCCATCCAACCGAACGTTGATGTCTTCTTCCATGAACGAGTTCAGCATCTTCCGGAAACGTTTTCGATTGGTGTTGATATTGTCGTCTTCGAAGATGAGAACTTCGACATTGTATTCGTCACGCCAAATCTTGGCCTCCTGAACAATCCGCTCGTTCGAATGCACGCGGAAGCGCCGTTCGGATGTGTAAGGAACAGAACAGAATGAACAATTGAATGGGCAGCCACGCGTTGTGTACATTTTTCCCGCACGACCCTCGGCCATCGTATCGAGATAATCATCCATGCTAAGAAGATCGAGAGCTGGAAGCGCCAGATCATCCAATTCCCAGTTCAGGATATTAGGTGTGTGCTTCTTCTCCCCATCGGCGGTCATGTAACCAACACCAGGAATGCCCATCGGATCATCGTCATTTTCCAGTGCCTCAAGAAGCGACTCCATGGTCAGCTCCCCTTCACCGGTGACAATGTAGTCAATGCCATCGTCTCTCAACACGCCATCGGGAGATACTGTTACGTGAGTGCCGCCCATCACCGTAACAATGTTAGGATCAACGCGCTTTGTCAGTTTTGCGATCATAGCGCCGGAGCGATAGATACTGGAGAAAATTGTGGAAATGCCGACAACATCTGGCTTCAGGTCGCGAATGCGTGCTTCGATTTCCTCAAAGCTCAAACCAATGGTTGTTGCCCCTTCTGGGTATCCTTCTTCAAGAATTTTGTGTCTGGCAAACACACCCCGTGACACGCGAATGCAATCTTCTTCATCGCCGGTGAGGTCTTCGGGGTTGCGGTCGCGCAACCGGCCTTCAATGAGACTGTCGATCAACGTTACATCATGGCCAGCTTCACGCAACTGTCCACCGATGTAACTGATACCCAAGGGGTGACCGATACTGATGGCGCAGCTATCTCTGGGAACGTAATACGGCGGGGTGATGAGAAGAACTTTCATGAGATTTCCCTTTGTAACCGCAGCAAGCTCGTAGCGCCTTGACGTGGCTAAACCCTATTTATTTAAAGGCTTTTTGCCGGTTTCCTGAACTGACTACACGGGGGGACTCTTAAGAAATGATGAAGTTAAAACTGCCCAGAACTAAGCAGTTTTTGCCACCAAATCGAGTAATCTGCAATTCAGCGGCATACGGAGCTGATTCGTTTTCTGCATCGTATCCCTACCAAGAGCTAGATTCTGACGTACTCGTAGTGAAGACCACCTAGATGCGGCACATGCTTGACCGCCCCATTGCTAAGAACTTTGCGCTCATTGGGAGAGTTCTTGCTCAAAGAGAGATGCGTTCGAGCGTTTTGTAGTAATAGACGTACGCCCTCATCACCCGGCGAAGATGCGCTTCACCGAAGATTAGAATCTGATCAAGACATTCTCGCCGGATGGATCCATTGACGCGTTCGGAATAGGCGTTCTGCCACGGCGAGTATGGGGCAATGGGTCGGTCTCTGATCCCGATCAGCCGCAACTTACGCTGAACCAGGTTGTTGAAGATCGGCCATCGCTATGTAACCCAGCTCATACCGCTTGGTTGGTTGGCGCCGGATCTGGTGGAAGGCACTCTCGATGGGCCTATCCAGTCGCGGATTCCGCTTGGATACTTCAAGACCAACAAACTCCCCCGATGCTGGGCCAAACAAAGAGCCTTGATCGCGCCAGTCTCTGGCAGATAACCAACTCCATCGGACCTGCCCAATTACCGCTAGAGATTATGCCCGAATTGGACCTCAAATCGGCTCTATATGGGCCGTCAGATTAGGCCCCCGGTGCGCCCCAATATCCCACAAGCCTTTGAACTTGCGTAGCTTTGTATTTGGGATTTCAGGGAGAGACCAGTTCTCTGGACTCGTGGCGGACAGAGTGGGATTCGAACCCACGGGACGCGTAAACGCCCACACGCTTTCCAAGCGTGCGCCTTCGACCACTCGGCCACCTGTCCGCAGGCGAGACCTCAAGGCGAGCCCTCGCGAAGGCGCGCACTATACCGAAGCATTTGGCTTGCGCAAGGGTGTGAGTAACGTATTGTAATCTTTGGGTAAATGCCACCTGCCTTGCCGCGAGCAAGAAGCGGACGTATCCTTATGGTCGGGCATTGAGCCTGGGGGGTATTTGCCATGATCGTCATTCGAATTCTCGCGCAGCTTCTGATCGCCGCCGCACTCATGGTGCTGGGCTCGGATGCGCTTAATGCCGTGGAAACCGGGGTCGTGGACCCTCTGTCATTCTCAAGTCTGGTGGGGCTGTTGAGTGAGAGGGCCGGGCTGACCTGGGGGCTGGATCTTGAAGCCAGCTTGCGGGCTGCGGAAAATCTCCCGGCCTTTGCGCAGACCTCACTTCTTTATGTAGTGACATCGCCGGCGTTTTTGGTTTTTGCTGTGGTGGGCGTTGTTATGGCATGGGCGTTTCGCACGCGCGGTTAGATTCGATCTGTCGCCGGTCGCACAAAGGATAGAGAGTTGGAAGAACGCACAACATTTCGCTGGGTCATCACCATCTTGGGTGTTCTTTTAATCGCCGTTGCCATTCTGGCGCTGGGAGCCGATGCCAAACTCTCTTTTGCGGAAATGGAACCTCGCTTCACGCAAATCGGTGAGTATTGGTATCAGTTCCATCGGGATAGTTATGGCGGCATTCAGGTGTTTATCGAACGCAAGCTCAACTTCCCCTTTCTGTGGGATCCGATCTTGCTGACCATGGTTCAATGGCCCGCCTGGGTTCTGGCGGCGCCCCTGGGCATCATCATGTTTGTCTGGGGCCGAGCGTAAACGAGGCCGCCCTTGAAACCACCTTGCGCTACGGCATCTTGTCTCATTTCTAATCTGCATCTAGGCTCTAAGCGTCCCGATTTTGGGACGACAGGTTCGCTTGTTCTCAGGGCAGGGTGCAATTCCCGACCGGCGGTAACTTTGAAAGCCTAAGACGGCGACAAAGAAGCCCGCGAGCGCTCAGTGTTCTTCGGAACTCTGAGGTCAGCAGATCCGGTTTAATTCCGGAGCCGACAGTAAAGTCTGGATGGAAGAGGATAGGCCGTTCAAGGCACATCGCACAACGCGACGTGCCCGTTACGGAATTTCGCATTGTGTGGGGAACCGCGCAGGCGTCATATCTTTTGATTAGCCCTGGTTCTTGTGGCCGCTCAACTAATGGAGCACCTCATGGATCAGAAATCGAATTCGATTATTCCAAATCTTGAAGCAGCCTTTGGCAAACCGCAGGCGCGGGTTGAACGCGCAATTGCATCCCTCGCGCGTGGGGGAGGGGTTCTTGTCGCTGATGACGAGACCCGCGAAAACGAAGGCGACATGATCTTTGCCGCCGAAACGCTTGAGCCAGAACAAATGGCCATGTTGATCCGGCACGGCTCCGGCATTGTCTGCCTGCCTATGGCGGATGAAATGTTGCGGCGACTGGGCTTGGCCCAGATGGTCAAAAACAACACCTCATCTATGGGCACGGCCTTTACCGTTTCCATTGAGGCGAAAGTTGGCGTGACTACTGGCGTATCTGCGGCGGACCGGGTTCAGACCGTACGCGCTGCCATTGCGGATGGCGCGCGCCCCGATGATCTGGCACGGCCAGGACATATGTTCCCGCTGCGTGCCAATCCCGGTGGTGTGCAGGCGCGGGCAGGGCATACGGAATCAGCGGTGGAGTTGGCGCGTCTTGCCGGATTCAAACCGGCCGCCGTGTTGTGTGAGCTGATGAACGATGACGGCACCATGGCGCGATTTGCCGAAGTGTTGGCGTTCGGTCTGAAGCACGACATGCCGGTCATTACTGTGGCGGACTTGATCGACTATGTGAAAGAGATTGAAGTCGTCGAGGAGTGCGAGGTGGCTTAGGTGCCGGTGCAAATTTGCAGGGGATGGACCAAGCGATCCATCCCCTCACGCTCACTCGGCAAGAAGGTCGCGAAGGGCACCAAGATATCTGTCCCAACCGGCATCAAGCCCGGACAACAATCCAAATGCAGCCTCGCCTGCTGCGTCGGCAATCCCCTCGTGTTCCAGGGTCAGCACGGTGCCGCCGTGGTCTTCCTTCAGGGTCCATGTGATTTTGGTCATGGCCCCGTTCAAGGGTTTAACGGAGAAGGAATATGTCAGCTTGGAGGGCCGCTCCATTTCCTGCACGGTGCCCCAACAGACTTTTGTGCCGTCATCAGTGTCCGACATCATGGCGAACTCCTCACCAACCGCCAGATCACTTTCAATGGGAATGGCCGATGGGGCGAACCATTGGACCAGCTTTTCCTTTTCGGTCAGAAAGGACCAGACCGTTTCCGCCGAAGCGGCCAGGAAGATTGTTTTTACAAGTGTTGGATTTGTCATTGTACTAGTTCTTTTCCTTATCGATTGCTTTTTGAAGCCTGCTCAAGCGCTCATCCCAGAAGTCACTGAAGAAGTCGAACCACTCCGACGCGGATTTTAACGCCATGGGCTCTAAGTGATTGATCCGCTCCCGTCCTTTTGTGTGGACAGAGATCAATTTGCCTTCTTCAAGGATGATCAGATGCTTTTTGACCGCACCGCGGGTCATATCGAAATGATCCGCCACCTCCCCGATGGTCATGTCCCTGGCGCTTAAGTGCGTCAGGATCATGCGCCGGGTCGGGTCAGCCAGTGCCCGGAATGTGCCTTGCAGATCCGTGTTCATAAGTTTGCCTTATAAGTAATACCAATTGGTGCCATGTATATATGATACTGTTTGGTGCTATGTCAAGAAGGTAGTCAGGCTGGGGGAGAAATTTTTGCTTTTCCCGGATCAGTGGTATGTTGGTGCGAGAGATACGGAGGTTTTTTCGTGCAGTTACAAAAGATTACAGTAAGCCATGTTTTTGCAATTTGTTGCTTTGCGTTGGCGTCATTGTATCAGCCTGCCAATGCAGAAACCCTTGAGGAAATGATGGCTCGGTGTACCGGGGGGCACGCACAGATTTGTTCGGGGATGGGCGTGGTCTACCTCACAGGTGACGGTATAGATCAGGACTTTGATGAGGCGATGCGGCTATTACTGCTGGGATGCAATGGTGGCGACCCCGTCGGCTGCTCCAACCTTGGCATCATGTATCGAACCGGTTTGGGGGTGAACCAAGACCCTGCTGCGGCAGCAACTTACTATGAGCAGGCATGCGATATGGGACATGCGGGCAGCTGCAATGATCTTGGCGTTTTTTTTGAGAATGGCATGGGAGTAACGCAGAACCTTGTGCGGGCTGCTCAACTCTATCGCCGGTCTTGCGATGATGAATATGCTGTTGCCTGCTCTACCCTTGGATTGATGTACGCGTTGGCCAGAGGTGTTGAGCGAGATTGGGAGGTTGGTATTCGCTTTCTGAATCTTGGGTGTGATTTAGGAGATGCAGGGGGCTGTATGTCACTGGTGGATGCTCACCGCGTTGGCCCAGATTCTGTGCAAAGCGAAACATTGAGGGCAAGAGCACTTTCTAGAGCCTGCGAGTTGGATCAGCCACTCGGTTGTTTCAAGCTCGCGGTAGCGCACCAAAATGGTGAAGGTGTTCAGCAAAGCGACGACATCGCTGTAAGGTACTATCTGCAAAGCTGCGAGCTGGGTGATGGTGTTGGCTGTGCTGGTGCGGGTTGGATGATTGTTCAGGGCCGAGGAGCGGAACAAGATTATTTCCGCGCGCTTCCACTTCTTGAGCAGGCATGTGATGCAAACTTTGCAGCAGGTTGCAGTTTTCTTGGTATTTTTTACAGAGAGGGTCACGGTGTTGAACAAGACCTAGAACAGGCGGCCCGTTTATTCCAAACTGCTTGTGACGCTGGCGATGGGCCCGGATGCCAAAACTTGGGCTTTCTTTTCGAAAATGGTCAGGGTGTTGAGCAGGATGATGTTGAGGCAAGGCAACTGTATGGGCGCGCTTGTGACCTTGGTACGGAACGGGCCTGTGAACTTCGTTAGCTGTGTACCTTAGGCCCTAATTCTCGTCCATCTTCAGGGCATTGATGAAGGCGTCCTGCGGGATTTCGACTTTGCCGAACTGCCGCATCTTCTTCTTGCCCTTCTTCTGCTTTTCCAGAAGCTTTTTCTTCCGGGTCGCATCCCCGCCATAACACTTGGCGGTCACATCTTTTCGAAGCGCCTTGATGTTTTCCCGCGCGATGATGCGTCCGCCAATGGCAGCCTGAATGGGGATCTGGAACATGTGCCGGGGGATCAGATCTTTGAGCTTCTCGCACATGCCGCGGCCTCGCGCTTCGGCGCGGGTGGCGTGCACAATGATGGAAAGCGCATCTACGGGTTCTGCGTTCACCAGGATCTGCATCTTGACCAGATTGTCTGATTTGTATCCCGTGATTTCATAATCAAAGCTGGCATAGCCGCGAGAGATGGATTTCAGCCGGTCATAAAAATCAAACACCACCTCGTTCAGCGGCAAGGAGTAGATCACCATGGCGCGAGTGCCCACGTAAGTCAGCTCTTGCTGAATGCCGCGGCGGTCTTCGCACAGTTTCAGCACGGCGCCCAAGTATTCGTCAGGCACCAGAATTGTCGCCTTGATCCAGGGCTCCGAAATCTCTTCGATATGCACCACGTCCGGCATGTCTGCGGGATTGTGAAGCTCAATCACAGATCCATCGTTCATGGTGATGTTGTAGATCACCGAGGGGGCGGTAGTGATAAGCTCGATGTCGAATTCGCGTTCAATCCGTTCCCGGATGATCTCAAGGTGCAACAGCCCCAGGAACCCGCAGCGGAAACCAAAGCCCAACGCAGCGGAGCTTTCCATCTCGAAGGAGAAGCTGGCGTCATTGAGACGCAGCTTGCCCATGGCCTCGCGTAGGTCCTCAAATTCCGATGAGTCCACCGGGAAGAAACCGCAGAACACGACCGGCTGTGCGGGCTTAAAACCTTCCAGTGCCTGTTCGGTCTCGCGCTTGTCTTCGGTGATGGTATCGCCAACTGCGGTGTCCGCCACCTGTTTGATGGAAGCGGTCAGGAATCCAATCTCTCCCGGGCCAAGCTCAGGCACTTCAACGCCCTTGGGGGTCATCACACCCACGCGGTCCACGGTATAGACGGCATCGGCCTGCATCATCTTAATGCGCATGCCCTTTTTGAGATGCCCGTCAACAATGCGGACCAACACGACAACGCCGAGGTAAGCGTCGTACCAGCTATCCACCAGCAGCGCCTTGAGGCGCGCATCGCTTTCCCCCTCCGGAGGTTTGAGCCGGGTGACGATGGCTTCCAGCACTTCATCAATGCCGAGACCTGACTTGGCAGAAATTTCTACAGCGTCCGTCGCATCCAACCCGATCACATCTTCGATCTGTTCTTTCACGCGATCAGGTTCGGCAGCGGGCAGGTCAATCTTGTTCAGTACCGGGATGATCTCGTGATCATTCTCGATGGCCTGATACACGTTTGCGAGGGTCTGGGCCTCCACGCCTTGAGAAGCGTCCACCACCAGAAGAGAGCCTTCTACCGCTGAAAGCGAGCGGGAGACCTCATAGGCGAAATCCACGTGTCCTGGCGTGTCGATCAGGTTGAGCGTATAAGTTTCGCCATCCTGGGCCGTATAGAGGAGGCGTACGGTCTGGGCCTTGATGGTGATGCCGCGTTCTTTCTCGATTTCCATGGAATCGAGCACTTGTTCGGTCATTTCACGCGCGGACAGGCCTCCGCATTGCTGGATGAGGCGGTCAGCGAGGGTCGACTTCCCGTGATCAATATGCGCGATGATCGAGAAGTTCCGGATGTGATCAAGTTCTGGCATGGGCAGGGATGTAGCACCCATATTCTCTATCGCCAAGAGCTTTGGTGTGGCTCTATCGCCTCACCCCGACCAACATTCTTTGATCGTGTTCGACGCCTACTTGCTGGTTCGCTTTCTGTTTGCCAGCACCGCCATCCAGGGGATGATTACAATCGCATAGACTATGGCCATGGGCTGGGCGACATGATCGCCCCAGATTGAATCCGCAAAGAAGATGGCAAAAACCCAGAAGAGGGCAAATAGGATCTGGAGCCTTGCCTGATGCTTTTTGTTGGCGCCGGGCTCACGTTGGTTGCGAAAGAGCTCGGCCCCCATCAACCGCAGCCAATTTGCAGCTGCAAGCCCGAAGGCGCCTAATCCGGTCAGGGATGAGATTAGCGGCGCGCTTTCCTGAGGGCCAAAAATCCACACAGCGGCATAGGCAATTCCGCCCAGAACAAATACGCGCCCTGCAAACCTCTCCGCTGCCATCGCCTTGGCAGGGTTACTGGCCTGGGCGCTCATGGGCCGTGTGATTTTGGGCAGAAAGTTTCCCATCAAGACCAGCATGAGCCCGAAAATTACCCCGATGCTGCGTTTCGCGAGATAGCCATCAATAACACCCGTTTCCTTGGCCACGGCAAAGCCCATGACCCCGGCGATAAGGATACCAACGATGGCCGCTTCTATTTTGCGGTGTGGGGCGGATTGAGTTTGATCGCTCATTTCTCAATGACCTCTTGGTTTGAATTTTTGGGATCAGCCTCTTGTCTGTCCTGCAGCTCCCACCCGAATATTTGGGCGAAACCTAATAGCGCGTCTTCCAGAACCGATACGTTGAGCTGGTAGATCACGGCCTTGCCGTGCTTCTCGGAGGCAACCAAATTGGCCTCTCGCAGCACCGCAAAATGAGCGGACATGGTAGATTTTGAAAACCCGAACTGGTCGGAAAGCTCGCCCGCGTTCATGGGGCGCTCTTTCAGGAGTTCCAGCACGCGTCGGCGTGTCGGGTCGGACAAGGCTTTAAAAACAATGCTCATAGTTCGTTATTTAGCGAAATGACGAACCGTTGTCAAGCCCCAGGCTTTGAGACTAATCCCTGATCGCCAAAGCACGGCACTGGAGTTGAAAGCCGATGATGCTATCGGGCTCCCGGCGACCGTTGTTGTCGCGCATATAAAAGACATCCATGCCCACGATGATCCGTCCCGGCAGGCAGCTGACTTGAGTGGACCAGTTGCCGCCGCAGTTGGTGCGGTGGAAACTATCGGTATTGGTGCCGGCAACCTCGACGCGCTTGTCCTGCCGGTCCCAGCGGTAGCGGGTGCTGATCAGGCGGATGCCCTTGATGCGTCCATTGCCTGCGCTGCATGCGGCAAAGCCGGTGGCCCAGTCACCCAAGCCGCCATTTGTGATCACGTCCTCAACAGAACGGCGCTGCACATTGTGCCGCCCACAACGGTTAAAGGCAGCACCTCGCCCGGAAAGCTGATCATCAGGGGCATCACCGCCGTCAAACTCTGTGAATTCGATTTCCAGGAAACACGGATAATCGCTGCGCTCGCCCGAGCGGATAGCGTGAATGCCAAAATGCGGCAGGTCTGCATCGTTCAGAGCATTGGGTCGGTTGCGATCCATACCGAAATAACTATGCATCTCAGCCTGACCCGGCTGATGGTCAAGTCCAATGATAATGGACGGCTCCAAGGGGCCCGTGGTGTAAAACTCAGCGGCTTGAGCCGGCGCAAATGCCAACAGGCTCAATGCAATTCCAATGATGATGCGCTTCATGATGGTATCCCTCGTCCTCTTGCCCGATAAGGCAATTTGGCCCCCGCCCGGGAGTTTAGGACGAAAGGGAGATTTTACCAAGAAGCTGCCGGATGGGTGGGTTAACGAAGTTAATGTGCGTGGACGTATGTGCCCAAAGCCCCATCCATACTCGATGTCGTTCTGGAATAAGGTTTGACGTCCCCCGGCTTGACCGGGGGATCTATTGTTCAGCAGGCATGGACACCCCGGCTAAACCGGGGTGCGCCAGACTATTATGTTGGGGCACCGTTTAGCGGAATTCTGAAGCTACTCTACCCCCGCAGCACACCACCTGTTGCTTTGGCGACTTGCGTGATGACCTTCTGCGCCACCACGTCGATCTCTTCGTCCGTGAGAGTCTTGTCGCGAGGCTGAAGCTGGACTTCGATGGCAAGAGACTTCTTGCCTTCCTCGATACCCTTGCCTGCGTAGACGTCGAATAGGCTTGCTGCTGTGATCATTTTTTTGTCCGCGCCTTTTGCCGCCCGCAGCAGTTTTTCCGCCGTCACATCCGCGTCCACCACAAAGGCGAAATCGCGGGTCACGGTGGGCAGGTCGCTGGCGTTCAAAGGGCTGCGCGTCTTGGTGGTTTTTTTCTTGGGTGTTGGCACGTTGGAAGGATAAACCTCGAATGCCACCACGGGGCCTTTGACATCCAGCAAGTCTAAAATGCGCGGGTGCACTTCGCCGAAGGTGGCCAGCACGTTCTTGGGGCCCAGGCGGATCACGCCTGAGCGACCGGGGTGATACCACTCCGGCGCATCAGCTGTGACCTGAACATTGGACAAAGGCGCGCCAACGGCTTCAAGGGCTGCCAGAGCATCAGCCTTGGCATCGAACGCATCAATCTCGCGAGATGTTTCTGTCCAATGACGGCCCGCCGGTGCGCGCCGCAAGCCGGAGATGGCTGTGGTTTGATCGTCAATGGTATCGCCTGCAAACTGAGGGCCCGCTTCGAACAGGTTCACCGCATCAAACCCGCGATCCACATTGCGTTGCGCCGCCACAATCAATCCCGGCAACAAAGAAGGCCGCATGGTGTCCAGATCGGCGGAGATGGGGTTTTCCACCTTCAACTGCGGGATGGAATTACCCGCGCCAAAAGCTCTTGCATGATCCTCGGGAATGAAAGACCAGGTCACAGCTTCGTTGAGTCCGCGCGCGGCAAGGCCACGTTTGGCGAGGCGAAGCCGGTTCTGGTTTTCCGTCAGGATGGGTGTTGCCACGCTCACATTACGGGGCAGGGGGGTCGGCAGCACATGTTCCAACCCATGAATGCGCACCACTTCTTCCACCAGATCCGCAGAGCCATCAACGTCAGGCCGCCAGGACGGCACATCCACCGCCAGCTTGTCGCCACCGAACCCGACAACGCCAAAGCCCAATTCGGTGAGGATGTCGATGATGCGGCGTTCTTCCAGCTCAAGCCCTGTCAGGCGTTTGACCAGCTTGTGATCAAAATCGATGGACTTGCCCCAGTCGGGGCCATCCCCTGCGACAACCGTCTTCGAAGCTTCACCGCCGCACAGATCATGGATCAGGCGCGTAGCCAGCTCCGTGCCTTGTTCGAGATAGGCCGCATCCACTCCGCGCTCAAAGCGATAGCGCGCATCTGAGAGCAGCCCAAGGGCCCGCCCGGTCCGCGCAATGCGCATGGGATCGAAATAAGCCACTTCCAGAAACACGGAGGTGGTTGTTTCGGTAACCCCGGTATGAAGCCCGCCCATGACACCGCCAATGGCCTGAGGGCCGTTGTCATCACAGATCACGCACATGGCGGAGGTGAGCTCATATTCTTTCTCATCCAGCGCCATGAACTTCTCGCCATCTTTGGCAAGGCGCACATGGACATTGCGGCTCAACTTGTCGGCATCAAACACATGCAGCGGGCGACCCCGGTCATAGGAAACATAGTTGGTGATATCCACCAGCGAAGAGATGGGGCGCAAGCCGATGGCGATCAGGCGCTTTTGCATCCAGGCCGGCGAAGGCCCGTTCTTGATGCCAGTAAAATGCCGCCCGATGAATTGTGAACAGGCAGACTTGGTGTCTTCGTCAAATTGTAATGTGACATTGATGGGGGACTTACCGTGCCCCACCACAGCATCGGTGTTGCCGTCTTTGAGGCGACCCAGGCCAGCTGCAGCCAAATCCCGCGCAATGCCGTAGACCCCAAGCGCGTCAGGGCGGTTTGGCGTGATGCCAATCTCGATCACCGGATCATCAAGGCCCAAGACTTGCGTCATAGGCAGGCCGACCTCGGTACCTTCCGGCAGCTCGATAATGCCGTCATGAGCATCAGAGATTTCCATCTCCCGTTCGGACACCAGCATGCCGTTGGATTCAACACCGCGGATCTTTGTGGGCTTCAAGGTGATGTCGATGCCGGGAACGTAGGCGCCTGAGGGCGCGAACACGCCGACCAGGCCGGTGCGGGCGTTGGGCGCGCCGCATACGACCTGGACTTCGCCGTCGGCGGTTTCCACGCGGCACAGGCGCAGCTTGTCTGCATCCGGATGCGGCTTGGCCTCGATCACCCGCGCGGTCTTGAAGGCGGCGAATTTGGCGGTCGGATCTTCCACATGTTCGACTTCCAGGCCGATCATGGTCAGCTTGTCGCAAATCTCAATAAGGCTTGCATCCGTGTCCAGATGATCTTTGAGCCAACTTAATGTGAACTTCATTGCTTTAAGTCCTGATCTGTAAACACGTGGGTGACTTTGAAACGCTCGCAAACAAGCGGCATGTCTTCAGTCCAACCAAATTTCTGTCTCTCAAAAAACGTGCGGTGTGCCTCGCGCCAATACTCCAGGCTCAAGTCCCCTTCGCCTTCGGCGGCGGCAAAATCTGCATCCACTTCGTTGTAGGGCGTAATCTCGATACTGGCCGTTTCAATGATGCAGGCGGGAATTTG
>JAJFIL010000036.1 GCA_021774965.1 Alphaproteobacteria bacterium | reverse complement strand
AACAGAATCCATTATAAAGAAAAAAACACGGGTAGCCTGATTTTTTTCTATTTTGAGACATATGAATTTATCGTGATCCAGATACAAGTGAATTAGGGAAAGTAAACCCTCGGCACCCGTTTACTCACGTTGCACAGAATTTCATACGAGATCGTCCCGCACTGCTCGGCCATATCATCGACGGTGATGGTTGCCTCTCCCTGCGTTCCGATTAAAACCGCTTCATCTTCCAACTCTACGCCTTCAATATCCGTCACGTCGATCAAAGTGAGATCCATGCAGATGGTGCCCACTTGCGGGGCTCGCTGTCCCCTTATCAAAACGTCCATATTGTTAGATAAAGCGCGAATCAGGCCGTCACCATAGCCAATGGGGAGGGTGGCGATCTGGCTTTCGCGTTCCGTGGTAAATTGTCGATTGTAACTGAGCGGTGATCCCGCGGGCAGTGTGTTGATCTGGATGATTTTACTTTTCCAGCTCATGACCGGATGAAAAGAAACGTCGTGTGCTTTCATCGCTTCTATCGTGGGTTTCAGGTCGGGCGAGGGCAGAGCGCCGTAGAGGATGATTCCCGGTCGCACCATATTGAGATGACTGTCGGCAACCGTCAAAATCGCCGCGCTGTTGGCGGTGTGAATCAGTGGCAGAGCGATCCCCTTGGCCTTCAATGCGGTCAACGCATGAAGAAGGCGGGTGAATTGCAACTCAGTGAATTCCGGGTCAGGCTCATCGGCGGATGACAGGTGGGTGAAAATTCCCTCCATCCGCAGGTTCTTCATGAGCTGAATCTGCTCCACGAAAGAGAGCAATTCTTCTGGAGCCATCCCCAGCCGCCCCATGCCGGTATCGACTTTCAGATGCACACCGACCATTTTCCCTTGTTTTTCCGCGTGTTGATTGAGCAACCTCGCCAACGGCAGGGTGTTCACGGAGGTGGATAGGTCGTGGCGGATGAGTTCTTCCACCTCATTGGGAAAGACACCCCCCATCACCAAAATAGGAGCCGTGACGCCATTCTCACGGAGTTCGACGCCTTCCTGAAGGATAGCGGCACCCAGCCAGTCGGCACCGGCTTCCACTGCCGCTTTAGCGCAGGGGATCGCACCGTGGCCATAGCCGTCCGCTTTGACGACTGCCATGATCTGGACCTTGGGCGCCAAAAGGGAACGAATGCTAGTCAGATTGTGCCTGAAGGCGCTGAGGTCGATTTCCGCGACGGTCGCACGGTGGTTTTCCATAGGGGAGAATTAAAGTTTACAGGTTGCTGAAAAAGTTAACTCAAGACAGTTTTTCTTAATGTCATGCTGAGCTTGTCGAAGCATGAGTTCTACTTTAAGTGTAACCCTTCGACAGGCTCAGGGTGACAAACCAATATTATTATTTAGCTATATGTTAGATCATTCGCGCCGGGTTCGTCCCGTGGCGGAAAGGCGGCCCTGCTTTTTGACCTCCGGCCCGGAGGACCGGATCGGACGGCAGACCATATTGCCTTCATCGGAAGATTTTTTGCGCACCTGATAGCCCCGGTCGCTGTAGAAATTATAGGCCATGCCGTTGATCCCCGATTCCTCGGCGCACCAGTAGGTGGAGCCACAGCCTTCCGGGAAAACGTAGTCGATGTGGACGATGTCTCCGTCGAAATCGGTGTTTTTGCATTCGTGGTCGTAGAGATTCCGGCATTCCTGGTTTTTGGGCACGCGCCAGTCGCCGTAGCCAGCGAAATTCTGTTCGTTCAGCCATTCCACGAACTTATGCGCCGCTTTCCAGGTGATCCACTTGCCGCGCATCTGGTAGCTATCCTCTTTCGTCCACATCTTATTGTATTTGGTGTCCGTAACGGTGTTATCGCCGTTATCAATGAAGCGTTCGCCTTCTGCCATGAAACTGTTCCCAATCGGTTAAAATGGTTTGCAAATTGCCAATATCGAGCCTGCAGATAAACACTATAATATTAATGCTTTTTATGTGTAAACAGAATTTATATGGTATTTTTAGAAAAATCAAAATTATCAATTGTGGAGTCGCATACGACCCCGATACATTTTTTGAAGGTGAACCATGCCCAAGATAGAAATTGAAAGTTTTTTTTACGACCTGCTCCATTGCAAAGACAAAATCCTTTCCACATTCGACGAATTCGATGAAAAATACGAAGACGATGAACGCGGCCCCCTGGTCGCCGGGATGCGGGAAATTCCAGACGCCAAACTCATCACCCTGCTCGTCAATATCCAAAAACTGGCGGCAGGCTACCAGCGCATCAAGGATCTGATCGACGAAGCCGAACAAGCCCAGGTGGACGAATCCATAGCGGAAGAAGATGATGACGACGATGAGTTTTAGAATGTAAATTGTTTAAAGGGAAAAAGCTCAAAATTTATTATGATAGGCAATTTTAGATTTTTAATGGCTGAATTTCATTTCTAGCTGACGTTTGCCATAAAGAAAATCCAGTACTCAGACGGATTGAATACTTTAGAAATATCCGCCATCGTGATGCATCGTTTAATGCAGGAAATTAAACAGGGAGTTATGTCGAATGTTAGCAGGTTGCTGAAAAAGTCGTAAGCGTTCAGATTAAATTGTAAAATGAGTGCATCGACTTTTTCAGCAACCTGCCAGTCATGAACCTTTGTTAAATTGGCGGCGCGGTTTAAAGAAAGTTTGATTAATGAACAACCCTGCCTCACGCCAGTGATGACTCCGGGCCTGCCGATTAAATATCCTGAATAAACCGTTGTGCGAAGGAGCGGATTTCCTTGCCGTTCAGCACATGAAACCGGCGGACGCGTTCTAAAGTTTGGTTGGAAAACCGTTTCATGGGAATGTGGATGAGGTTTTTCCCGAACTGGCGGGCCAGCCGCCGCCAGCTGGGTCGGGCAGGGCAGGGGGACACGACGGTGACGTGCTTTTCCCGGGAATGATAAAACGCCGCTTCCAGCAATTTTTCTTCCAGCGTATCTGCAATTTTGATATTCGGGTCTTCCCAGATATTAAAGATAGGACGGGGCGGAAAGATCATCATACACCCACCATAGTTAGCCTCGCCGACTCCAGGGCCGATCAGATTATTCATATACTCGGTGGCGAAGAAGCACAGGGTGGACTCTTCATCATGCTCGGCGTACCAGGTCTGCCGCCAGGTATAATGATTGGGGTCGGGTTCCGGGTCGAACAAGAACACGACGATTTCCACCTGCCCGCGCGAGGGGGGGATTTCCTTCACATAGATATCGCCTGTGTGCCAGTTTCTTAAGGTATCGCGGATGTCGATGCCGTCTTTAACAGAGGATGTAAATTTTTCCGTTCGGGCCAGGTCGGTGCTCAACAGGAGTTTCGACTGTTCGCGGACATGGGTGTTGAGGCTTTCGATTTTTTCGTCCTCCGGCGGCCAGGAACACTGACCATGCGGGTCCCAACGGTATT
>JAJFIL010000035.1 GCA_021774965.1 Alphaproteobacteria bacterium | reverse complement strand
GCCGGATGGTCTCGTGATCCCCGAAAACATCATCACCAAACCTCCCTCTGCAGAGCTCAGGCCCGATCAGACAGATCAGGATAGTCTGCCGCCTTATGAGGAGCTGGACGATATTCTGACCTGCCTCATCGAGCGCGAAATGGGGTTTGAAGAGATTGTGGCTCGCGGGCATCAGGCTCAGGTGGTGAAAAAAATCGAACACCTCCTATATATAGCCGAGTACAAACGCAGACAGGCCCCGCCGGGCGTTAAAATCACGGCCAAGAACTTTGGCCGCGACCGGCGGTATCCGATTACAAACAGGTATAGAGATGCCCGAGACTGAAAACGACTCCAACTCCTCTGAGGACAAGAAATCCGGCAGTTCCCTTGGGCTGGCCATTGGAATTGTGGCACTTTTGCTGCTGTGTTGGTGGCTGTGGCCGCTCTTCTTTGGCCTGGGAGCGGGCCTTCTGGGGGCCGTGATTGGCATTTTTGCCGGGCTCATCGGACTTGTTTTTGGGTTGCTGGGAGCCGTCTTCGGAATTGTGCTGGGGCTGATGGGGCTTCTTCTGGCCTTCATCCCTCTTATTATAGTGGGCGCCTTCGTGGTCTTTATCGTCATGGCCCTCGCAAAGCTCTTGAACAAAGCCTCGGGTTAGCGGTAACACTGCGCCTCTCGAGATATCGCTAGGCACAGATTATGACTATCACCGTTCGTTTTGCTCCCAGCCCCACAGGCCGGATTCACGTGGGAAATATCCGCACCGCGCTCATGAACTTCCTGTTTGCCAAGGCAAATGGCGGCAAGTTTGTGCTGCGCCTCGATGATACGGATATGGAACGCTCCACGCAGGAATTTGCCGACGGGATTGTCGAAGACCTGACCTGGCTGGGACTGGTGCCGGATACCATTGAAATGCAATCCGAACACTTTGCCGAATACGACGCGGCAGCGCAGAAGCTGAAAGACGAGGGTTTCCTCTACGCCTGTTATGAGACGGCTGATGAGATCGAGCGCAAGCGCCGCATGCAGCGCACGCGCGGGCTGCCGCCGGTCTATGATCGCAGCGCCCTTAAACTAACGGACGACGAAAAGGCGGCCCTTGAGGCTGAAGGGCGGAAACCCCATTGGCGCTTTAAACTCTCCGGCGACGTGATCAAGTGGATCGATCTGATCCGCGGCGATCAGGCCATCGACACCAAGTCACTTTCTGATCCCGTGTTGATCCGCGAAGACGGCACTTATCTCTACACACTGCCAAGTGTGGTGGATGATATCGCCTATGGCATGACGCATATTATGCGCGGGGAAGATCACGTGACGAACTCCGGCGCGCAGATTGAAATCTTCGCAGCGTTGGGCGCCAAGTCACCTGAGTTGGCGCACCATCCATTGTTGGTGGGATCAGACGGGGAGAAGCTGTCCAAACGTTTTGGCTCGCTCTCCGTCCTGGGCCTGCGCGAGGAGGGCCTTGAGCCTATGGCTGTGCTTAGCTTGCTCGCCAAAATCGGCACGTCAGACCAGGTTGAAGTGCGCCAGACAATCGGGGAATTGGCCGAGGAGTTTGCGTTCTCAAAAATTGCTCGTGCCCCGGCCCGGTTTGATCACAAGGAACTGGAAGGGCTGAACGCCAAGCTGCTCCATGATACGCCTTATGAGGCCGTGGTGGAACGTCTGGCCAAGCTGGGCTTCGAAGAAGGCGAGAGCCTCTGGAATGCTGTGCGGGGAAATCTCCAGCGCGTGGAAGACATTGCCGAATGGTGGAAGATTGTCCATGGCCCCGTGACCCCAAAGATCGAGGATGCAGAGTTTCTGAGTGCTGCTGAAGCGGCCTTGCCTGCAGGCGAGCCTGATGCCGAAACCTGGGGTGCCTGGACATCAGCCTTGAAGGAAAGCACGGGCCGCAAGGGCAAACAGTTGTTCATGCCTTTACGCCAGGCTTTGACCGGACTTGATCGGGGTCCGGAAATGGGTACATTGCTCAGCTTGATCGGCGAGGCCCGCGCTCGAGCCCGTCTGAAAGGAGAGACTGCCTAAGTCGCAGTCCTTCAAATGGAGAGAGAAATGGCTACGGTCACGCAAAAGCAATGGAAACACGTGTCTGTCGACGTGCTCTGTTGTTGCGCCTGAAGCCTTTTTCCGCCACACCATCTATGTATCCAACGTGCCTGGCAGCTCGCGCAATGCGTGAGCTTGTCGCGCGTTTCTTTGAAAGCCTGATCCGATGAAACTTTATAATACCAAGACCCGTCAGAAAAATACCTTCACGCCTATCGATCCTGCCAACGTGCGCATGTATGTCTGCGGGCCCACGGTCTATGATCTGGCGCATATTGGTAATGCGCGACCTGTCATCATCTTTGATGTTCTTTTCCGTTTACTGCGCCATACCTATGGCACAGGGCACGTTACCTATGCGCGGAACATTACAGACATCGATGACAAGATCATGGCGCGTGCTGCTCGCGATGGTAAAACCATTGCTGAAGTAACAGCAGAGACTACGGCCATATTTCATGGAGATGTGGCAGCCCTTGGCACACTTGCACCAACCATCGAGCCGCGTGCAACGGATCACGTTGTGCAGATGATTGAACTCATCAGTACTCTGATCGAAAAAGGCAATGCTTATGAAGGCGAAGGGCATGTCTTGTTTCAGGTCTCCTCCATGGAAGACTATGGCAAGCTTTCCGGGCGTTCCGTCGATGACATGATTGCTGGCGCGCGAGTGGAAGTGGCGCCCTACAAAAAAGACCCCATGGATTTTGTTCTGTGGAAGCCATCCGAGGATAATGAACCGGGTTGGGAGAGCCCCTGGGGCCGTGGCCGTCCAGGCTGGCATCTGGAATGCTCTGCCATGATTGAAGAGCACCTGGGCGAGACGATCGATATTCATGGCGGCGGGATCGATCTTGTGTTTCCCCACCATGAGAACGAAGTCGCCCAAAGTGCCTGCGCCCATGAAGGAGCGCCGCTGGCAAATTACTGGCTCCACAATGGATTTCTCCAAGTGGAGGGCGAGAAGATGTCAAAATCCCTCGGCAACTTCCGCACCATTCACGAGCTGTTGGAGGAGTGGCCCGGTGAAGCGATGCGGCTTCAGATGATGATGTCTCATTATCGCCAGCCTATGGACTGGACGGAAAAGGCAGGCAAGGAAGCTCAATCTACCCTTGATGGCTGGTATCGCCTGACAGACGGGATTGAGCCAGGTGAGATGCCTCAAGGGGTGATCGATGCCTTATCGGATGATCTCAATACGCCAGCTGCCATTGCTGAGCTACACAAGCTCCGCACCGAGGCGGTTCAGGGAAATGCAGACGCTGCAGCTTCGCTCAAAGCAGGTGCGCAGCTAATGGGGTTCTTGGGTTCAACAGCCACTGAGTGGGAATCTGGCAAGGTTGCTAAGGCTGATATTGATGCTGACGCTGTGGAAGCCTTGATAGCGGCTCGCATCGAGGCCCGCGCGTCGAAAGACTTTGCAGAAGCTGACCGGATTCGCGACGAGATTGTCGCCATGGGCGTTGAGATCATGGACAGCCCGGAATGCACCACGTGGAAAGTGGCCAAATGAGAATGCATAAGTGAGCGGGAGCAATCCAACACGAACAAATGAAGAGCACGCCCGCACTCGCCAAGGTGCGGGCGCTGCCATTGCGGCCTTTACCGCATGGGGGCTAAGCCCGATCTATTGGCGTTTTTTTGTCCAGTTCGGTGCCGTCGAGGTTTTGGTTCACCGGGTAATTTGGTCGGTGGTTTTTCTTGGAGTCATTGTGGGCCGGAAGTCGGGCTTTGCCGATGTGTGGGCCAAGGTGAAGAACCCCAAGATACTCGGGCTACTTTGCATCTCCACCACATTGATTGCCATCAACTGGTTCTTGTTCATTTGGGCCACCATGAACGAGCGAGTACTGGACGCAAGCCTGGGCTATTTCATGAACCCATTGGTGAATGTGGTGATCGGGGCCATCTTGCTCAGCGAGCGGCTCAGCCGACCGCAGATCATTGCGGTAACTTTAGCGGCCCTCGGTGTCGCCAATATGTCTTTGGATCTGACCACCGTGCCGTGGATCCCTATGACCATGGCCATTACCTTTGGGTTCTACGGGTATGTGCGCAAAACCGTTGAGATCGAAGCGGCGGAAGGTCTGTTTGTAGAGACCTTGTTGATCATGCCCCTGGCGATTGGTTATTTCATCTGGCTGGAGATGAGCGGGGCAGGGCACTTTTTCTCAGGCGGGTTGGCCTTTACAGCGTTGTTGATTTTTGCAGGGCCGTTCACGTCTATCCCGCTGATGCTGTTTAGTTTCGCCGCCCGGCGTCTGAGCCTGACCAGTGTTGGCATCGCGCAATACATTGCCCCGTCCATTCATTTCATTCTGGCGGTCAGTTATGGCGAGGCAGTCACAACGCGTCACCTGATTACATTCGGGCTGATCTGGACGGCGCTGGCGATCTACACCACCGATGCTGCGCGCAGGGAAATGCAAATGCGCAAACGTATGTCGGGCTAAAGAAACCACTCCGTCATTCCGGACGCGAGTGCGCTCGTGATCCGGAATCTCGAGCAGCTTGTGGAGATTCAGAGATTCCGGGTTCGGACTTTGACCGCCCCGGAATGACGTTCCAGTTTCTAGAACTTCGGCGTCTTCTCTCTGTCGCCGCCATTGATCCAGTTGCGAATGGTGGGCAGCACCTGATCATAGCTCTCCACGATGCGGTAGTGCTGTCGGGTTTCGGGTCCAGCAAAGCCCCGGTTCATCACATGATCCAAAAGAGCCAGAAAGGGGGCCCAGTAATTATTGACGTTCACCAGGACAATGGGCTTGGCGTGTTGTTGAAGCTGCGCCCAGGAAATCACCTCGATCACTTCTTCCAATGTGCCGACCCCGCCAGGCAGCACGCAGAATGCATCTGAGCGTTCGTACATATCGTGTTTCCGCTCATGCATTGTGTCGGTAAGGATAAGTTCCTGAATGCGCTCGGAGGGGATTTCCACGTCGCGCAGGAATTTTGGAATGACACCGATCACCCTGCCGCCAGCATCAACAACAGCGTTGGCAGTGGCTCCCATAATACCTACGTCGCCACCACCAAAGACCAGTTCGATGCCCTCTGCGGCCAGGGTCTGCCCCAGTTTTCTGCCGGTTTCCATGAATGCCTGATCATCTCCCGGGCGGGAGCCGCAATAGACGCAAACGGATTTCAGATCTGACATTTCATACTTCCTTGGAACGACGTGGTTAACCTTCTTAGAGCCTTTGCATGGCCACATTTGGGCGATTAGCTTCCAATGCGGCGAGTTCAAGAGGGGCTGATGATATGCGCATCATCTTAATATTTATTGGAATCATAGCATTGGTAGCTGTTGCGGTGGCGGCTTATCTGTTTCTTGGTGTACGGGGCCCCAGCGGTCCGGCCAATGTGCCCGCTGAAATGTCGGGCTCCATGGAAGTCGATGAGTTAACGGTCGCAACGCCAAACCCTCTGTCAGATCGCTTGCGTCCCACGTTCGATATTGTCCGTGTAGATCGCACCGGCGAGGCCGTTATTGCGGGTCGCGCGGAACCTGGCGACACAATCCAAGTTCTCGCCAACGGTGAAGTCATCGGCGAGACAGTGGCCGACCTACGCGGTGAATGGACCATGATCGTCACCGCGCCTCTTGACGCGGGAGATCAGGAAATCACTCTTACTGCCACCAATTCGGAGGGCGACATGGTTGCCTCCGAACAGGCGGTCGTGGTTGCCGTGCCGGAGCGCCCGGATCAGGCGCCGCTGGTGGTCTTGTCCTCCCCTGATGAAGCAAGCCGTATTCTGCAAGGCCCTCAGGATGGAGTGCGCCGCGGCTCGTTGGTGCTGAGCTCTGTTGATTATGATGATGCAGGCAATGTAATTTTCGCAGGCGAAGCAGAGCCCGGTGCCACCGTACGTGTCTATGTGGCAGACCAGCCGGTGGGAACCGCGCGGGCCAATAATGATAGCCGTTGGACACTTCAGCCGCGTCATGCCATCCCGCCTGGGCTCTATACGCTAAGAGTTGATCTCTTGAGCGATGAGGACGGCTCTGTCGTAGAGCGAGTGGAGGTTCCCTTTGAACGGGCAGCACCTGCTGATGTGGTCATGAGCGAAGGCCGTGTAATCGTCCAACCGGGCAACAGCCTGTGGCGGATCGCGCGGGCGGTCTATGGGGAGGGTGTAAGCTACACCACCATCTATCAGGCCAATGAGGATCAAATCCGTGATCCCAACCTGATTTACCCTGGCCAGATTTTCGAAGTGCCTTCGGGGAATTGAGCGCTACCTAAGCCCCAATACTTCAGGGGTTGTTCAAACAGCGAACGAGGCCCATGTTCTGTGGCCTGACCTGCTGCTTGAACTTGAGGACCTATGGCTCATCACTCCCATGCTGCTTCTGCCGCTGAAGCATCCGCCTCCATGACCGCGACAGAGGGGGGGCTCAAGCGCACCATCGCTGAGATTTTGCCCTATCTCTGGCCCAAGGATCGAAATGATTTGCGTGTTCGGGTCTGTCTGGCGCTCGCGGCCATGGTGATAGGGCGACTGGTAACGGTGGTCGTTCCTTATTTGTACAAGCTGTCAGTGGATGCCTTGACGCCAACGTTGGGGGAGAGCGAGGCGGAGATCGCAGCGGCTGTGATTGCCGTGCCTTTGATGGTGTTGATAGGCTACGGCGTGGCGCGCGTGCTCATGTCTTTGTTCCAGCAGTTGCAGACGGCCATTTTCGTGCCGGTCAGTCAGAACGCCCAGCGCTCCATCGCGGTCAACACGTTCCGTCACCTGCACAAGCTTTCCTTGCGCTTTCATCTGGACCGACGCACAGGGGGGCTGAGCCGCATCATTGATCGTGGCACAGGCTCCATCGCATTTTTTCTGCGCATTGTGCTGTTTAATCTAGTGCCCGCGATTATCGAACTTGTCCTGGTCTGCGCAATCTTATTGGGCTTCTTTGAGTGGACTTTTGCTGCGGTCATTGGGGTGACCGTGGTGATCTATATCTGGTTCACCTTCGCTATGGCTGAGTGGCGCACGAAGTTCCGTCGCCAGATGAATGATCAGGACACCGAAAGCAGCACCAAGGCCGTGGACAGTCTGCTGAATTTTGAAACCGTCAAATATTTCGGCAATG
>JAJFIL010000034.1 GCA_021774965.1 Alphaproteobacteria bacterium | reverse complement strand
GTATTGTCCGTACCCATCATAATGACTTCAGCCTATATGCTGTTCATGCCACCAGATACAGTGAGTGTGCTTTATATACTGGTCTGGATGTTCATCCTCTATGTTGGCTACACATTAATCAGCATAGGTCATATTTCCTGGGGTGCGGAACTCTCCCCCGACTACCATGAGCGAACCCGCATCCAGGGATGGCGGGAATTTGCTCTGGTGTTCGGCATGTTCACCGTCCTGGCCCTGCCCGCGGTTATGGAAATTGCGGACAACACGCTGAACACATCCGCACCTGTAACCAGCATTGAAACTACTGAGACCCCAACCGTTACTGAGAATTCAGACCTTTCTCCGTCTGCGGAGGAAACACCTGAAGCCGCAGAAGTCCGACGCAGCGCCTCGATGCGCAACAAGGTTGAGGCCATGGGATGGTTCATCATCATCCTGTTGCCCATCACTGTTGCAATATCGGTTTTCAACGTTGGTGAACGCAAGGTTCCCGATCATGAACCCATTCACTGGAAAGAGACTTTTCGGATCGTTCGAGAAAACAAGGCTTTGCGTAAGTTGCTGATCGCCGACCTATTGGCAGGCTTTGCGCCCGGCGTGTCCGGCGTGCTCTATATCTGGTTTATTGTCTTTTTCGTTGGCTTGCCGGGTTGGGCAAGTATGATCTTGCTCCTCTATTTTGTGGCCGCCTTCGCCGGTGTGCCATTCTGGATTCAGCTCTCCTACAAAGTGGGTAAGCATCGGGCGTTCTCTTATGCCCTGCTTTATGCGGCCACCGTCATCTCCACCTACTTCATTGCGCCCTACGCACCCTTCTGGCTGGTGCTACTGACGACAATTGCCTACGGGCTGGCCTATGGCGCATCGCCCTTCCTGTTGCGCTCTATCATGGCAGACGTGCGGGACTACGACCTGCTGCACACCGGCCAGGAACGCACCGGGCTCTATTTCAGCCTGCTGACCATGACCAGTAAACTTGGTAGCAAGCTGGCCCTCGGCAGCACCTATCTGATCTTGGGTTGGCTTGGGTTCAGTAGCGGGCTCGGGTTTGAGAATTCTGAAACCGCCATCTTTGGCCTGGGGACCATGTTTATCGTGTTGCCGTTCGTGACCATGATATTCCTCGCCTGGTTCATGTGGGACTTCCCCCTCAACCAGGATGAGCAGGAAGCCATTCGTGAGGAAATTGAAAATCGCCACGGCCCCTCCGGGGATCATGGTGCCCTGGAAGAGATGACAGGGGTCCGCCCTCCCGGCCCCCCTATCGAAGACGCATCAACTGAATGAGTGCATCATGAGCAAAACACCCCCCGCTGAGCTCAACCGCATCGAGGCCCTGATCGAGATCATGGCCGCCTTGCGCGATCCTGACGGCGGCTGCCCCTGGGATCTGGAACAATCCTTCGAGACCATCGCGCCTTATACGCTGGAAGAAGCCTATGAGGTGGCGGACGCCATTCAGACCGGCGACATGGACGAGCTCAAGCACGAGCTCGGAGATTTGCTGCTGCAGGTGATCTATCACGCCCGCATGGCAGAGGAAGCAAACCTGTTTGAGTTTTCAGATGTGGTAAAATCCATATCAAACAAGATGATACGGCGACATCCTCATGTCTTTGGTGAGGCCTCAATCAAGACCGCCGAAGACCAGACCAAGAGCTGGGAAGAAATCAAAGCTGCCGAGCGCAAAGAGCGAGCTGCAGAAGGGAAAGACGCTGCACCGAACGAGCGCCCTCACAGCGCCCTGGATGGGGTGCCCCAGGCCCTCCCTGCCCTTCTTCGGGCGGAGAAATTAACGAATAGGGCTGCACGCGTTGGCTTTGACTGGAAGGAGCCGACACACGTTTTTGCCAAGTTGGACGAAGAAATCGCAGAAGTCCGGGAGGCAATCGCCTCCGAGAACCAAAATGCGATCCAGGACGAGCTTGGTGACATCCTCTTCGTAATGGCCAATTTGTGCCGAAAGTTCGGTGTCAACCCCGAACAAGCGCTCACCGGCACCAACCAGAAGTTTACATCGCGCTTCCATTACATGGAAAAGCAGATAGCCCAACAAAACCGGCACCCCCAGGACTTGTCCCTCGAAGAACTCGACAACCTCTGGGGTGAAGCGAAATCGCACGAATCAGCCAAAAACAGAAATTGACCTTTTTTTGGCACTGAGGGGCAGAAACGGCAGAAATCTGGTGTTGCCATAATGCACCTGCAAACAAAAAATGATTCAACGCCTGGTCCTTATAGTGCATCTCATCATGGCGTTAACCATTTGTCTTTACGTATCAAATTCGAGTTATGCACACCGTTAATCTTCACTTTAGGCAAGGGTTAGCTCGTCACACGAGGCCAGCATTGGTGTTGCGGGCCGTTAACCCTTGTGACAATTTAAGGTGAATTTTTGTTTATGGCACCCTCACGTCCTGTGGGGGTGACCGTTATATGGGGATGCGTCGGGGGACCCCCTCCCTCACGCACACTATTGGGAGGCTTCAATGCCATCTAAGACTATAAATGCCGCCAAAATTACGTCGCTGGGTATTACCGGCCTGCTCGGATCTGTATCCATAGCAGCCTTGGTATCCGTCTATTCACCACAAACTGCCTGGGCCGCTTGTGCCGCTGGTACAGGCGGTGCGGACAACATCCTCTGCGATGATGGTGGAGTTTGGGGCGGCGGTGCCGTTGATCTGGGCGCGGGCAATGACGTCTACACCCTCACTGGGGGGACGTCCCTTACCGGCGGCATCAAAGGCGGTGGCAACGAAGACACAATTGTCGTGGATACAACCGGCATCGTGAACGGGACGATTCAGGGTAACGGCAGTAAAGACTCAATCACCGTACTCGATGGTGAGATCCGCGGTAACATCACTGGCCAGGGCGACAACGACACGATCCTCGTCACTGGTACGGCCAATGTTCTGGGGAGCGTTCTTGGCGATGTTGGCTCGGATGTCATAACCATTAGTGGCAGCGCGACGATTAGCGGCACAGTTGACGGTGGCGGCACCGAAGATGTGATCACTATCGGCACAGACGTCAACGAAGTCCTCGGGGGTACCGGTAACGACAGCATCACCTTCTTCGCGGCGGGCGCGACTAATATTTACGGCGATGACAATGATGGCGACGAATCTAACGACGGTAACGATTTCATTGGATTTGGCCTTGGCGGTGGTGTCCTCTCCGGCGGTATTTTTGCCGGGGGCAACGCCGATGGGAACTTTGACCATATTGTCGTTGCGGGCGGGACAATCATGGGAACCGTGTCCGGCGAAGGTGGCTGGGACAACATCGATATCACTGGTGGTAATCTGAATGATGTTCGCGGTGGCGCGGGCGATGATGACATCGACGCAACAGGTGGCACGATCGCTGGCACCCTTGATGGTGGCTCCGGCGACGATAATATCTTCCTGTCGACCGACCCCTTCAACGTGCTGGGTGGCGATGGTGCGGATGTCATCAACCTAGTGGCTGGCGCAGTGGTTACCAACGGCGTCTACGGCGACGATGGCGATCACCACAATGGCGATAATCTTGATGGCGACGATACCATCACCCAAACCGGGGGCACAGTTACCGGCGGCATTCATGGCGAATTTGGTGACGACGTTATTGCGGTTTCCGGTGGTACGGCAGACGCAATTGACGGCGACGAAGGCATCGACACAATTACCGTTTCAGGCACGGGTGTCGTTGGCACCATTGATGGCGGCGCAGGCACTGATTCTGTCACCATCTCCGGCGGCACAGTCACCGGCCTTGCCACCGGTGGCGAAGGCGCAGATACGGTTCTGGTATCGGGCGGTGACCACGCTACTGTCAGCGGTGGTCTTGGCGATGATAACGCAACGCTCTCCGGCGGCGATGTTCTTCTTTTCTCCGGCGGCGGTGGCTCTGACACCATGGACATCACCGGTGGCACCAGTGCCTGGATCTTCGGCGATGCAGAAACTTCAGGGGATTTGGACGAAACCGATGATGGCGAAGACACCATCACCGTGACGGGCGGAACGAATGGAGTCGTCTTTGCCGGTGGCGGAGACGACGTTGTTTCAGTTACGGGCGGCACCCTTTCCGTTGGGTTGATCTTAGGCGGACACAACACAGCATTTGCCACCGTATTCGGTGGCAGCGGCCATGATGAAATTAACATTGGTGGCACGGCAGATATCAATAATGCTGTCGATGGTGGCACGGGCAACGATGATATCAATGTCACTGGCGGTTCAATTGGCGGCGAAGTTCGCGGCGGTGCTGGCGATGACGACATTGACCTCACCGGCGGTACAATCACCGGCGATATTCATGGTGGCCTTGGGGATGATGACATCTTGGTCGCAACCGACCCTGCCGCAGTTTACGGCGATGACGGCGACGACACTATTACCCTCGCGGCCGGCGGTGTGGTCACCAACATCTATGGCGATGACAATGACGCCCTGACGGCCGATGGCAACGATTCGATCAACATCACCGGCGGCACGGCATCAGGCTCCATCTTCGGTGAAGGCGGGTCTGACACTGTCGTCATGACCGGCGGCGAAGTTGGTGGTTCCATTGCAGGTGGCACAGGCGGTGATACCTTTGATATTACAGGCGGTACGGTCACTGGCTCCGTTACGGGTGGATCCGGCGCTGACTTGATCAATGTCGCAGCTGCTGAAACCGGCTCTATTGATGGCGGCGACAATGGCGACGACATTACAGTTTCCACGGGCGCAACGGTCACCGGCAATGTAACCGGTGGCGAAGGCGCAGATTCGCTTACGGTCGCGAATTCTGCTGTTACCGGAGATGTGAACGGCGGCAACCATGGCGATACAATCTGGATTGGCACCAGCACAGTAGGTGGCGACCTTTTGGGCGGCGATGGAGCCGATGAATTCGACGTTGTCGATTCAACGATCACCGATTCCGTTCGCGGCAATCAGGGCGAAGATGAGATTCGCGTTGATGGTTCAACCATTAGCGGCAGCATCACAGGTGGACTGGGCGGGGATACAATCCGCGTTTCGGCGTCATCCGTAGCCACTGGTGTGTTTGGTGGCGACGCAGCCGACAGCATTACTGTCGAAGATGGCTCAACGGTTACGGGCACCCTCTCTGGCGATGCAGGCGATGACACCATCACGGTAGATGCGTCCGATGTTGCGGGCAGCGTGGCTGGCGGCACCGGTAACGATGCTGTCAATGTATCTGGTTCTACTGTTACAGGCGCTGTTTCTGGCGGTACAAACGGTGGCACTGACCTCGGTCACGATGTCATTACGGTGTCGAACAGCACCGTCGGCTCCTGGATTTCAGGCGAAGGCGGCGACGACATCATGTCGGTTACCAATTCAACCGTCGGTAATGCCATCGAGGGTTTCACCGGTAATGATACCATTTCCGTAACTGGCTCAACGGTCACTCTCCATGTTTCGGGTGGAACTGGAAATGACACCATCGCAGTTAGCGGCTCCGAAATCGGCACCAGCGTTGACGGTGACGACGGTAATGACACCATCACCATAACGGGTGGTTCTACCGTTTCCACCAACGTATCTGGCGGCGACGGCAACGACACCATCACCGTGACCGGCAGCTCCTCTGTTTCGGGTACGATCTCGGCGGGTGCTGGCAACGACACCATTACCGTTACGGGTTCATCCTCTGTTTCCGGTTCCATTACAGTTGGCGACGGAGACGATTTTGTAACCATTAATGATGGTTCCTTTGTTGGTGGGTCCATTACGACTAGTGGCAGTGCAAGTGGTGCCTTGACAGTCCTTGTGACCGGTAGCTCAACCGTCACAGGCGATATCTCCAAGTTCGAAGGCAGCGACATGGATGTTGTCATTCGTGACGGATCCCTGGTTGGTGGCGATATCTCAATGGATACGGGCACCATGTTCGTCATGATCGACGACGCCACAGTCTCCGGTGATATCGACCTCTGGGATGGCTACCTCAATGTTCACCTTGACAGTGGTGCCACATTGAGCGGCGATATCGATGTTCGCGATCAAGCCGAAAGCTATATCGTCATTGAAAGCTCTGAAGTCGGTGGTGACATCGACGGCGGCCGCGGTGAGATGACCTTGATCGTGCGGTCAGGGGCAACGGTGTCGGGTTCGGTCACCGGTGGAGACCAGGACGACTCAGTCCTTGTTAACAATTCCGAAATCTCTGGCGGCGGATCGAGCACGGCTATCACTCTGAGTGGTGGCGATGATACTGTTTCCGTTATTAATTCAACCATTACCGGCTCCATCTTCACCGGTGCCGGCGATGACACGATCTTCATCGATCCCTCTGTTATCTCAGGCACGGTGTCAGGTGGCGTAGGCGACGATTCCATTACCGTGGACAATTCCACAGTGACCGGTGATGTGGATGGCGACGCGGGAAATGACTCCATTGTCGTCCGCATTAACTCAGATATCGGTGGCAATGTACTGGGTGGTTCCGGTTTTGATACCATTGAAGTGATCGAAAGCGCCGTGACCGGCAGGGTTGACGGCGGCGATGGCGGCGGCTCGATCCTGATTACGACCTCCACCGTTGGCGGGGATGTCGTCGGCGGCAATGGCTCGGATTTGGTTACGATCGCTGACTCTACCATCAGCGGCTCAGTAACAGCTGGCGATGGCAATAACACGATCAACATCACGGGCGGCTCCACCGTTGCAACAGGTGTTTCATCCGGTGCGGGCGGCGATACAATCGCTGTCACAGATTCCACCGTTTCGGCTGGTGGCATTGCATCAGGCGGCGGCGACGACACCGTCACAGTGACGGACTCGACAGTTACGGGTAACGTCGACGGTGGCGCAGGCAATGACACGATCTTTGTTGACCCATCGGTCATCACCGGCAATCTGACCGGTGGCACCGGGCACGATGCGATCACGCTGGACGCCTCCACGGTAACCGGTAATGTTTCCGGTGGTGACGGCGATGACAGCATTGATGTGGTCAACGGATCTGATGTTCAAGGCAACGTCACAGGCGGTGCTGGCACGGATGCAATCAATGTGGACAGCTCCAACGTTGATGGCAATCTCACCGCTGGCGCGGGAGCGGACGACGTTGATGTCGCCACCTCCACAATCGGCGGCAACCTGACCACAGGTGAAGGCGCAGACAGCGTCGATGTCACGTCCTCCACAATCACGGGCAACCTGACGACGGGTGATGGCGCAGATGCCATTACCGTCACCTCCTCAACCGTTGGCGGCAACGTCGATGCTGGTGAAGGTGCCGATACCGTGAGCCTTACGAATTCAACAGTCACCGGCAATGTTAATGGCGGCGGCGGTGATGATACCCTCGCGGTATCAAGCTCCGAAATTGGCGGTTTCCTCTCCGGCGGCGCTGGTGCGGATGACATTGATGTTACGTTCTCCACGATTGCTACCGGTGTATTCGGTAACGATGGAGCCGATGACATCCAGGTTACTAATTCGACCATCACATCTGGTGGTATTGACGGTGGCACGGGTGACGATCTCGTCTTTGCTGGCGCAAGCACCGTTACAGGTGATGTAGACGGTGGCCTTGGCAATGACCATGTTGAAGTCGATGCAGTTTCGCTCACCGGTAGCCTGTTGGGCGGCGACGGCAATGACTGGGTCTTTGCAGATGGCGGATCCACAATTTCAGGCAGCTTGAGCGGCGGTGCCGGCAACGACGTTGTTGAGCAAGATGGCGGCACCTCTGCCAGCATGGACGGTGGCGAGGGTCACGACACAATTCTGGTCTACGCTGGCGCTACGACAGGTGCGGTTACCGGCGGCGAAGGCGATGATTCCGCCACCGTTAACGGCGCGACCGTTGCCAGCCTTGATGGCGGCGAAGGTGGCGATGACATTCTGGTCGAAGGTGGCGCTACAGTAACGGGTGCTCTGACCGGTGGCGAAGGCGACGACAGCATTCGGGTCCTGGACTCCGAAGTTGGCGGCGGCATCGACGGTGGTGCCGGTAACGACACCATCTATGTCGATCCATCTGTCATCACCGGCGACGTTGCCGGTGGTACGGGCAATGACTCGATCACGATCACAGATGATACGACAGTAACCGGCAGCATTCTGGGTGGTGACGGTAACGACACCATCGACGTCTCAGCCGGTGCAAACATTGGCGGCAGCATCTCTGGTGGTGCCGGCTTTGATACGGTCGCGATCTCTGGTGCAACAATTGCTGATCTGGATATTGGTGACGATGGCGGTGCCATCAACATCACGGGCGCAACAGTTACCGGTGCAATCACCGGCGGTGCCGGGTCTGATGCGGTAACGGTGACCGGCTCCACAGTGACCGGCAACATCAGCACTGAAGCAGGCGCAGACATCATCAATGTCACCGGCGGTAGCACCGTTAGCGGCAATCTTGACGGCGGCAGTGGCGCTGATGAAATTACGGTTCAAGGTTCCTCCGAAGTCGTCGACAATGTTGCCGGTGGCAGCGGTGCAGATGAGATCCTGATCACAGGCTCCTCCACTGTGGGCGGCGCGGTAACCGGTGGTTCAGGCGATGACGCCATCACAGTGACTGACTCTGAAGTCAACGGCGGCATTGACGGTGGTGACGGCAATGACACGATCATTGTTGATCCATCCATTATCACGGGCAACCTGGCCGGTGGCGCAGGTAATGACAGCATCACGCTGGATGCCTCAACGGTGACAGGCGATGTTGACGGTAACGATGGCAATGACACCGTGACCGTAGTGGACTCAGAGATTGGTGGGTTTATTGAGGCCGGGTTAGGAAACGACACCGTATCACTGACGGATTCTAGCGTTGGTACCGGAGTATTACTTAGTCAGGGGGACGACGATCTATTCTCGAACAACTCCACAATTACCGGCAATGTCAGCGGGGGCGGAGGTGACGACAACGTCCATCTAGACAATTTCACTGATGTTACTGGCGATGTACTCACAGACGATGGTGATGATGACGTCCGTATCACAGGAAACACAGAGATCGGTGGAGATGTTGTAACTGGTCAGGGTCACGACACCATTTTTGTTGATGACCTATCGACAGTTTCCGGATCAATTTCTGGTGGGTCTGGTGATGACTCAATTACGGTGGCTACTGCGACGGTAGTTGGCCCGATTGGCGCCGGTTCCGGAAACGACACGATCCTGATTAACTCAGCGACAGTCTCCGATATCAACGGAAACGATGGATCTGACACAATCACCATACTTGGCGGCTCCACTGTTACCGGCACGATTACCGGCGGTGACGGTCAGAACACGATCCTGGTCACCGGCGCTTCCAATGTCGGTGGCGGCATCGAAACCGGTTCCGGAAGCGATGACATCATCGTCACCGGCACCTCTGAAGTCACTGGCGGCATCTCTACCGGTGATGGCCTTGACACGATCATGATTACGGATGGTTCGACGGTTACGGGGAGAATTGATGGCGGCAATGGCGGTCTCTATGTGAACGTCACCAGTTCATCGGTCGTTGATGGTGATATTGACGGCTTTGACGGCACGCTGGATGCCTATATTGGCGATGGCTCAACGGTAACGGGCAGTATTGCCAACGACACCGGCACCATGAATGTGGTGATCGTCAATGGTGGTGAAGTCGAAGGTAACATTCGACTTTGGGACGGACCGCTGAGCTTGTTTGTCCAGGACGGCGACGTTGGCGGAGATGTCTTCCAGTCCGGCACCGGCACGGCCAGTGTGATCTTGGCAGATGGCTCGGAAGTCACAGGCGATCTTGACCTTGGTGACGGCGCTGCGACGGTCAATGTGGACGACTCCACCATCGGCGGCGAGATTTTGACCGGCGAAGGCAACGACGACATTACAATTGATGGCTCTGACGTTGGTGATGATATCTCCACCGGTGAAGGCGACGATACGGTCCTCGTGTCCGGCGGCTCCACCATCAGTGGTTCAATCACAACCGGCGACGGCAATGACGGGGTCACAGTCGACGGTTCTGAGGTGCTTGATGACATCGCCACCGAACGCGGCGATGACACGATCTCGATCTTCAACTCCACTGTCACCGGCAACATCTCCGGTGGTGAAGGCAATGACACGATCTACGTTGATCCTTCCCTGGTGGTCGGCACTATCTTTGGCGATGACGGCGACGACAGCATCACGGTGCTGGACTCAACAGTTACAGGAGATGTGCTGGGTAATGCCGGTGCAGACCACCTTACCATCGCAGGTACATCTGACATTGGCGGATCGGTTTCCGGCGGCGAGAATGATGATTTGATCGACATCCTCGGCGGCGATATCGCGGACAGTGTCTTTGGCGGTACCGGCAACGATACCGTGAACATCTCCGGCGGCGCGATCAGTTTTGATGTGCAGCTCGGCGACGGCAATGATACCCTCAACTTCTCCGGCGGTTCAGCTAATGATCTGTTCGGTGAAGCAGGCGATGACACCATCAACTTCTCTGGCGGTTCGGCTAGCGAGATCTTCGGCGGTGCTGGCAATGACAGTATTACGCAGTCTGGTGGCGCCCTCTCGGGATCCATCTATGGCGACGCTGGCGCTGACACCATTATCCAGGACGACGGTACGAATGCTGGCGTGTCTGGTGGTGATGACGACGACGTGCTGACCATGACCGGCGGCACAAATACCGGCGACATGTCTGGTGACGCAGGTAACGACACCATTCTGATGTCAGGTGGTGCCCTCTCCGGCGATATCCTCGGTGGTACAGGTGATGACACCCTCAGCTGGAGCGGCGGCAGCATCGCTGGCGACGACATCCTGGGTGGGGCTGGCAATGACACCATCAACTCCTCAGGTTCAGATGGCACGCTCCGCCTGTCCGGTGAAGCTGGAAATGATGAAATCAACGTCACCAACGGCGCTGTGCTCAGTGTTTCCGGTGGCGACGATGACGATGCCATCAACCAGTCCGGCGGCACGATCGGATCTGTTGCAGGTGATGCGGGCGATGACACCATCAATCTCAACGCTGGCACGGTTACCGGTACGGTCGATGGCGGCACGGGCGATGACTACATCTACGTAAACATTGACCCAACAGACATCACCGGTGGCTCCGGCGACGACCACATCATCCTTGATGTGAACGGCGTTGCCTCAAACATCTTTGGTGATGACAACGACGCAAATGCAGCAGATGACGGCGACGACATCATCGAAGTCACCGGCGGCTTCGTTTCGGGTCAGGTGCGCGGTGAAGGCGGTTCTGACGTCATCACGGTCTCTGATGGCTTTGTCGGCGGCAACGTGTTGGGCGCGGAAGGTGCCGACGTGGTTGACGTTTCGAACTCTGTTATCGGCGGCAATGTTGCTGGTGACGATGGGGTTGGCACGAATGGTAATGACACGGTGTCTGTCACAAACTCATCGGTCGGTGGTAGCGTTACCGGCGGGGGCGAGGCAGACTCGCTCACTGTCATGAACTCAACGATCACAGGCGAAGTTGATGGACAGAGTGGCGAAGACACAATCTCCATCACGGGCGGTTCGGTTGGCGGCGGCGTCTCAGGCGATAACGGCGACAGTGGCAGCGGCACGGCGGATCAGATATTCCTCTCCGGTGTCGACGTGACGGGTAACGTGGACGGCGATGGCGGCGACGACACGATTGGTGTTTCAGGCTCCGATGTCAGCGGCAGTGTCCTGGGTGACGATGACAATGACAGCATCACAGTCACCAACTCCTCCATCAGCGGCGACGTTGATGGCGGCGCGGGCAATGATGACATTGTGGTCGACCCCAGCTTTGTGGGCGGCGATGTCCTTGGCGGTTCCGGCAATGACACCCTGCAGGTGGTCAACACCACGGTGACCGATGATGTAAACGGCGGCACGGGTAATGACACCATCGACGTTACAAATTCTGACGTAGGCGGTGGAATATTTGGTGAAAGCGGCGACGACACCCTGAACATTGTGGATACCAATGTTGATGACATCGATAGTGGCATCGGCGATGACAACATTTGGGTCACAGGTGGCACGTTTGAAACCCTAGGAGCTGACAGTGGTGACGATACCGTTACGCTGACCAATGCAGACAACACCGCGGCTGCCTTCGGATATGTGGACACGAGCGACGGTAACGATACGCTGACAGTCAATAATGGCTCATTCGGCGATGATACCGGCTTCTCGTTCTACCTGGCCGAAGGGGATGACACAGCCACATTCAATAACGTGGATGCTACCAGCGGTATCGATGCCAATAGCGGCAACGATGATGTCACCATTAACGGTGGCACCTTCGGCGATAGCGGCGGTACATCAGTTGAATTGGGCACCGGAGAGGATACGGCGGCTATCACTGGTGCTAGCCTCTCGGGCAGTGTCGAAGGTGGTGCTGGTGATGACACTCTCTCTGTTGCCAACTCCGATGTAGGCGGTGATGTGCTGGGCGAAGACGGCAACGATAGCCTCACGGTTACCAACTCCTCTGTCAGCGGTAACGTTGACGGCGGCAGCGGTGATGATGACATCGTCATCGACCCATCCTTCGTGGGCGGCAACGTTTATGGCGGCCTGGGGTCGGATACATTGGAAATTCGAAACTCCGTTGTAGATGGCGCTGTTTGGGGCGGTACGGGCTCGGGCTCGGCTGATGGCGACGATATGATCTGGGTGACCGGATCTGATGTCAGTGCATTCATTAGCGGCGAAGCCGGCGACGACAATATCTATGTCTCTGGCTCCAGCGTGGGGAACTCTGTCCTCGGGGAAGCAGGCAATGACTTGATCTCCATGGACAGTGTCGAGGTCTTCTTCGACGTGGACGGTGGTGCTGACAACGACACGATCAACTTCTCCGGTGGCTCAGTCGGTGACGACATCATGGGCGGCAATGGCGATGATACGATCAACGTTTCCGGCGGCACGGTTGGCGATGCGGTAGTTGGTGAAGAAGGTGATGATATCATCACCATCTCCGGATCTGCGGTCATCACCAACGGCGTTCATGGCGGCGATGATGCAGACACCATCCTGATGACCGGTGGTTCTGTTGGTACTGTTCTTGCCGGTGGCAATCAAAACGACACCATAACGATGTTGGGCGGTACTGCAGCTGACATTACCGGCGACGCAGGTAACGACTGGATCGTTGTGGATGATAGCGCCTTCATCTCGAATGACGTGGATGGCGGCACCGGCAATGACGACATCGACCTCCTCGGCGGCGTCATCAACGACGATGTCTTCGGTGGCACGGGTGATGACAACATCTTCATCGCAACGGACCCTGATGACGTCTTCGGTGGCGCTGGCTCAGATACCATCGAAGTCGCGGACGGTGGCGTTGTAGACCAACTCCATGGTGATGATGGATCAGCTACCTCCGGCTCGGCAGATACGATCATCGTCTCTGGTGGTACGGTCAACAATGTCTGGGGTAACGATGGTAACGACACCATCGATATCACGGGCGGCGAGGTAACGGATGATGTGGATGGCCAGGATGGCCATGACACGATCACGGTTGCTGGCGGTGAAGTCGGTGACGATATTCGCGCCGGTCACGGCGATGATACGGTCAACATCCATGATGGCCGCGTCGAAGGTGATGTCTACCTCGACGACAACAACGGTCTCATTGATGCCAACTCTTCGGATAACACCGATGGTGCGGACACCTTCAACATCTCAGGCGGCACAGTCTTTGGCAGTGTCTTCGGTGATGATGCTGTGGGTACAGAAACGTTCAATGCCTACCCGTACGCAACAGACACCTTCAATCTTGATGGTGGTGTGATCTACGGTTCGGTCTTCGGCGGCGAAGGTGTTGACACCTTCAATCTCGATGGAGCCACGGTTCAGACCGATCTGGTTGGTAACACGGGCAATGACGTCTTCAATATCGACAGTGGTCGGGCTGATGATGTCTTCGGCAATCAAGGCAGTGACACGTTCAATATGACCGGTGGTGAAGTTGCCAACCTCTTCGGTGGCTCCGGTGACGACACCTTCAATATTACCGGCGGTCTGGTTACGGCTGATGTCGATGGCGGCAGCGGCAATGACACGATCAACGTTACGGACGGCGCTCAAGTAGGCAACGATGTCTTCGGCAATCAAGGCAGTGACACGATCTTCGTCTCGACGGCTACGGTCAATGACACCATCACCGGTGGTGATGGTGATGATGACATCACCATCTACGAGACCCTGGTTGGCGGAAACGTCGAAGGTAACGACGGCGATGACACGATCGACTTTGGCGAAAGTAGCGTTCAGGACGACCTTGAAGGCAACGATGGTGACGACTACCTGGATATCTGGGACTCGACAGTCGGCGATAACGTCCTTGCCGGTAGCGGTGATGACACCATCATGATAGCGGACAGTGGTATTGGCGGAAGCGTCCTCGCCAGCACCGGTGATGACTATGTCGGCTATTACGGCGGCAGCGTTGGAGACAACGTAGACCTCGGTGATGGCGACGATGAAATGGACTGGTACGATGGTGAAATCGACGATGCCGTTCTCGGCGGCGACGGATCCGACACTCTCGACATCTACGGCGCGGATGCTGGCGGCAATGCCCGTCAGGACCGTACCGAGCTGCTCGATGGTGGTGACAACGCCTCCTCCAATGATGGCTTTGTTGACGTTCTGACCCTCCATGGCATTGATGAGACCCTCACCGATGTTCAGAACTGGGAAACGATCTGGATCACAGACGATTCAGATGTGGACCTGGGGGATCGTGACCGCACCATCGTGACCGAACTGTTCGGGATCGATAACACCTCGCGGTTGATCGCAACCCAGGACGGTGATGGTGGTAGCTTCCACATCACCGGCGACGTTCACAACGATGGTGTGTTGGAACTTCAGGATGGTCACTCCGGCGACGACTTCTATGTTGGCGGTAGTTTCTCAGGTGATGGTACCCTGACGGTGGATACGTTCTTTGGTCAAAACCCGATCTACCTGGCTCCGACCATTACCTCCTGGCCAATTCAGGATAGTGATGTCCTGCATGTGGCTAGTGGCACTCATGGAGCGGCCAACACACTGGTCGTAACCAATGTGGGCGGTATCGGTGACTTCACCGGCCACAACACAGGCGATGGTATCCTCGTGGTGGACGCGGGCAGCAGTGATGCTAACGACTTCACCCTGTCGGTCCCTGAGATCCTTGTTGGAGCGTTCAGTTATGAACTCTTCCGCGATAATCAGGATCAGAACTTCTACCTCCGCTCGGAACTCTTGCCACAGGTCTACGTCTACTCGGCTATCCAGTCAGCGCTTAATGAGCATTGGCAGGCCGGTGTTCAGTCGGTTGATCTGCGTCACGATCACTTCGGTGATGAGATCGAGCAAGGATCGGTTCGGGCCTACGGTCGGGTATTTGCCCGCTCAACGGATGTGAACCCCGAAACGCAGCCTATCTGGAACATGGACTACGAGCAGAACACCTTCGGTCTGACGCTTGGTGCGGACTATGGCTTCGGTCGCGGGTTCGTTCTGGGTGGCTTCGTTAGCTACGCGGACAGTGATCTGGATCCATTGCAGTCTACCGCTGGTGGCGAATTGGAAGGCCCAAGTGTTGGGGTCTACTCCAGCTGGGATAACGAGTTGGCCTTTGCAAGCTGGTTGTTCAAGGTTGATGCTCTGGACGTAGACGTCAATCACCGAGGCCGCGGTATCAATGAGAACCTTGATGCCCTGACCCTTGGTTCCCAGTTCGAAACCGGTGTGATCTTCGACTTCAACGACTACGTGGTTGAGCCGCGGGTGACTGCAAACTGGACCCACGCTGAATGGGAAGACTTCACTGACAGCATGGGCCTCCGGGTTGATCCTCAGCCAGTTGATACGGCAACGGTCATGACCGGTATCCGGATTGGTGGCGAGTACGAAACCAACGGTGGCTTGCTGGATAGTGATGAGACCCTGTGGCATCCATATCTTGATCTGGAGATCGGGATGCGCGGCGTCTTCACCGAAGGCAACAATGTTACAGTGGCTGGCTATGAGTTCGAACACGACACCTCTGGCTTCCTGGGCGGTGCTCGGGTTGGTGTCGAAGCTGAGCTCACCGATGCTCTCGACTTCCAAATCGAGGGTGGCTACCAAGGCGGCGAACATAACGACGGCTTCATCGGCTTCATCGGCCTGAAAGGCACCTGGCAGGACTAAGCCAGACCTGACACTGAGTTAGAAATTGGGCCGGAGCGGTGAACGCTCCGGCCTTTTTCTTGTGTCTCATCTTCCATGGCACATCGTCGATTTCTTATGGCTCATTGCCAATGCACTCATGATCCAGGATGGAAGGCATAGACAGAGATCGGGGGCCACTTGCAGCGAAGACACAAGATGGTGGATGCCGAAAGCTCATTTATGAGTTGGGAATGCCACTAGATCACTAGGCAGGCACGCCATCCGGAAACAACGTGCCGCGCACCAGATCCCAACTGGAAGCATCGCTTACCGCAATCAGGCCCATCTTGTCTGTGGGCGCCACATAGTAATCCAGCCCATCAAGATAGGCAGACCGGCCGCCAGCTTCCGATACAATCAGCGCGCCCATGGCATGGTCCCAGGGGTTGGTGCGCCAGTAGAGAGCATGATCCAGCTTGCCTTGTGCGATCTGAATGTAAGAGACGCCAGAGCAATAGAGCTGCTCGTTACTGGCAAAACTCGCCATATTGGCCTCGACCGCTGGCCGGGAGGCATCGCTTAGATATTTGGTGTGAACAGCGCCCACCATCTTGCCCGCAGAGCCTGGCGCGGGCCGTCCCGTTAGCCGCGTTCCGTTGATAAAGGAGCCAGCCCCAAGCTCGGCTACCACCATCTCATCATGTACGGGGCCATAGACCCAGGTTTTCTCCGCAATGCCTCGGCGCACCAGCGCCACCATGACGGCAAAGAGGTCTGATCCTTCGGTGAAATTCTTGGTGCCGTCCACAGGATCGATCAGCCAGACCGGGTCATCTCCGCCCAAAAGCTCAAGCTGGCTCCTGTCTTCAAAGACACCCTCCTCGCCCACCACAACAGAGCCCGGCAGCATGGCCAACAGCCCTGCGCTCAAGCGTCGTTCGGTGGCAAGGTCGGCCTCTGTAACCGGATCGCCTTTGGTCTTGTCGCGCACTTCGTCAGATTTGAGATTACGGAACCGGGGCATGACCTCTTCTGCCGCTATCTCGCGGATCAGATCTGATACTTTGTCCATGCTCACCATCGGAACCCTCAATTCTTAAACTTGGGCCTGCTAACTGCGGCGGGTTCTAACCCGCAAGCCTGATGCTCCCTCAAAACGCTTCTTGAACCGTCCCAGGTCATCGGGGCTGACACGCACAGCCACAAACATGTGCCCATCTTCATCGGTGCGACTGTCGAGTACATCGGCATTTTGATGCAGCCAGGCGATGGCCTCACCCTCGCTCGCGTCCATCTCTACTTCCACCACGGAACGCTTGCGCGCAAGCACCTCGTCTATTTGCCCAAGGATGCGCTCAACGCCAGTGCCCGTCAATGCGGAGGCCAAGACGGCGGGCGCTTCATGGGGGGCGCGTTCGCAAACGTTCTCCAGAACCTCGCGCGCTTCTGCATCAAGAAGATCGGCCTTGTTCAGGACCTCAATGGTCACGCGACTGTCGTCCTCACCAATGCCCAGCTCATCGAGCACCTCAAGCACATCCTGCCGTTCTGCCTCTGTTGTAGGGCTGGACGCATCGCGCACATGGATCAGGACTTCCGCTTCCAACACTTCTTCCAATGTGGCGCGGAAGGCTGCAATCAGGGCCGTTGGCAGGTCCGAGATAAAACCTACGGTGTCGGAGAGGATAATCTTGGTGCCGGACGGCAGTTCAAGGGACCGCATGGTAGGGTCCAGCGTGGCGAACAACATGTCTTCCGCCATCACGCCTGAGCCGGTCAGCCGGTTAAACAGGGTTGATTTTCCGGCATTGGTATAGCCAACCAGGGCGACCACGGGATAAGGCACCCGCTGGCGCGTTGCCCGGTTGACCTCCCGGGTCTTGGTGACTTTCTCCAGCTGTTTTTTGATTACGTTGATGCGGTCCTGAATGATGCGGCGATCAGATTCAATCTGGGTCTCCCCAGGCCCGCCCACAAAGCCCAAGCCCCCACGCTGGCGTTCCAGGTGGGTCCAGGTGCGCACCAGGCGGCCTTTTTGGTAAGTGAGGTGGGCCAATTCCACCTGCAATGTGCCTTCGCGGGTTGAGGCACGGGCGCCGAAAATCTCGAGGATTAGCCCAGTGCGGTCCAATACTTTGGCCTGCCAGGCCTTCTCCAGATTGCGCTGCTGAATGGGGCTGACTTCGCCGTCCACCACCACCAGCTCGATATCCTGAGCCTTGATCAGCATCTTGATCTCTTCAACCTTGCCCGAGCCCATCAAGGTCGCAGGGGTGGGCTTTGCCAAAGGCACCACAAAGGCTTCCACTACCTCCAGCTCGATGGCAGCCGCCAGGCCCACGGCCTCCTCCAGACGCAGATCCGCAGACCGGCGCAACATGCTCGATTGGGCATTGCGAATGTCGGGGCAAAGGACAAGGGCGCGGGCCCCGGTGGAGGGGCCTGCTGCCTCAATAGTGAAGGTCGCTGTCGTATTCACGCGGGGCCTAAGCTAGTCCAGCTCGGTTTCGGGTTCGAACAATTGGACCGGTGCGCCTGGCATGATGGTCGAAATCGCGTGCTTGTAGACAAGCTGCGAATGACCATCCCGGCGCAAAAGGACACAGAAATTGTCGAACCAGGAGATCACGCCCTGCAGTTTGACGCCATTTACCAGGAATACGGTAAGGGGCACCTTCTGCTTTCTGACGTGGTTGAGAAATGTATCTTGCAGGTTTTGGCTCTTTTCGTTGGCCATGGATTATTTCCTGTTCTTGTTTAAGTGATGCGACGTTGACGGGTTTTTACCGCCTTATACTCATATAGGGAGAAATTCGCCCCGAGGCAAAAGCTACAGTGTCACAGCTTCGCGCATATAAAGCTCCCGTAATCCCAAAGCCACAGAGCCAGGCTGCCCATTTCCGATGGGTTGGCCGTCGATTTCCACCACCGGCATGATCCAGGCTGACGCCGAAGACTGAAACGCTTCCCGAGCGGATTTGGCTTCTTCCACCGTAAAAGGCCGCTCGATAATCTTGCGCCCTTCCCGCTCCATCAGGGCCATGATCACCTTTCGCGTAATCCCGCTGAGGATGGCATTGTCGTCCTTTCGGGTGATCAGATTGCCGTCTGCATCCACGATCCAGGCATTGGTGCGGCTGCTTTCAGTCACGAATCCTTCCGCGTCAACTTGCCAGGCATCAAACGCGCCATTGTCCCGGGCCTTTTGGATGGCCAGCACATTGGGCAGAAGTGAGACTGATTTGATGTCTGGCCGCGCCCAACGCTGATCCGGCACGGAGATCACATTGATGCCGCGCGCTGCAGTTTCTTCGTATTTCGCACGTGAAAGAGGCTTGGCGGTAATCACCACGGAAGGCGCCACCGGATGGGTTGGGAACGCGTGATCGCGGGGGGCAACACCGCGAGTGACCTGCAAATAGATAATGCCTTCGTTCAAACGGTTGCGCCGGGATAGCTCGCGAATATTCATGGCAAGCGCCCTGCGGCTCATGGGCCAATCGATCTGCAATTCCCCGAGGGAGCGGTTCAGGCGATCAAGGTGGGGCTCAAAGTCTACGATAATGCCTTGGCTTACGCCCCAGGCTTCATAAACACCATCTGCGAACTGATAGCCGCGATCTTCAATATGGACCACGCCTTCACTGTGCGGGACAAACTGGCCGTTGACGTAAGCGAAACGCGGCATCACTTTTCCTCAAAACTAAAACCGCCAGAATGATCTGGTCAGCAAAATCGGCAGGGCCAGAATTTCGATCCGTCCAAGGATCATTCCAACACAAAAGGCTCCCATGCCGATATCGGGGAAATCCCCATAACTCAGCGCATCGGGGAAAGCCAGGTGAAAGGCCGGACCTGTATTGGTGATGGCCGCTATCGCTGCCCCCGCTGCCATTTCAAAGTTAGGCAAAACCAATGACAAGATTATGGCGAGGAACGTGACTGCCGTGGTTAAAGCCACAAAATAAATCCAGACAGGCTCCAGCAAGGCTGCAGTGATGGGACGCCCCAGGACCTTTCGGTGAGCAATACTGTGAGGCCGGGCCAGGCGAGAAAGCTCCCTCCGGCTTTGGTTCCACAACATAATCAGCCGCATCATCTTGATCCCGCCTGCCGTAGAAATGATCGATCCACCCAGCAAGACCAATGTGAAGACCAGTGCGGGCGGCAATCCCCCCACTGCCCCTTCATGGTAATATCCGCTGGTGGTCACCAGGGATAACGCCGTAAAGGCCCCGGGCCAGGCATCCACGGCGCGGCCAAAGACCCACAGGCTGAGCACGGACACCGTGACAATCCCTAACAACCACAAGGTCTCAGGGTCTTTGGCATACATGGAGATTTTACCGCGCAAGGCCGCCGTATGGGTCGCAAAGCTGATCGCGCCAATCATGACGGCCAGCATAACAATCAGCTCGACCCCGCCGGATCCATAAATGCTGATCTCCGCGCCCTGAGCAGATACGCCCCCGGTGGCGATGGCCGACAGCCCAAGGCAAAGCGCATCAAAGGGCGTTAAGCCAGAGATCATGAGCCCGATGACGATAATCAGGGTCAGCAGCATATAGGCAGGCCCCAAGACCATCCCCATAGGCATGAGGCGGGCGAGCAAGGCATCGCGTTCCAGATGAGGAACAATCACCGTCTGTACCGGCAGCGCCGTTGGGGCCACCCCTGTCAACACGGCCCCAGCCGCCAGCAATCCGCCGAACCCGCCAATCCAGTGCAACAAGGAGCGCCAGAGCAAGATAGCCGTCGGAGCACCGGAGCCCTCATGATATTGGGTAGCCCCAGTTGTCGTCAGCGCGGACACTGCCTCAAAATAGGCTTCCATGGAATCGGCGGGCCACCCGGCTGCAAAGGCCGGCAACATGGCGAAGACCGGCAATATCGTCCAGGCCAGAACCAATAGCACCACAGCTTCGCGCACGCCCGAACGCCGCGTTGGTCCGCGAAGAGAAAGCACCAAGCCGCCACCTGCGAAAGCCGTAAACAAGGCAGAGGTCAGGAAGGCGAAGGCAAGATCCATCTCCCCTGCTCCGATGGCGGCAAAGGCTGGCAGGACCATGGCAAAGGCCATGACCAACAGGAATAATCCCAGTGTGAAGAAGACCGCCGAGAGGCGCATGCTCAGATCACTTTCAAATCCAATACCGTGGACCAGGCCGCGACTGCGGTCCGGTGCCCCTGCACCGCCCTCACGGAGCCGTGCACTTTTGTGCACTGGCGTGAGTGAAAAAACCTAGACCTAATTCGATGCAAATCGAATTGGCTCTAAAAGTATTCCAAACCGACGCGCACCAGCTTTTCGACTTTGCGCACAACGGACTTTTCAACGAACAGAATAACTCGGTCCCCGGCCTTAATCACCGTATCACCGCGCGGCACGATGGCTTTGCCGTCTCGCACAATGCCGCCGACCAATGCGCCATCAGGCAAATCGGTCTCACGCAAGGGATGACCCACAAGAGGAGATGTCTCCAGCGCTTCTGCTTCGATCACTTCCGCAGCGCCGCCTTTAACGGAATGGACCCGGCGAATACGTCCCCGGCGCACGTGCTGCAGGATGGTGGAAACTGTGGTAGCGCGGGGATCAAGGAACGTATCGATCCCTAGCGATGGTACCACTGCACCAAAGTCTGGATTGTTGATCAGGGTCATGGCTTTTTGACAGCCCATTTGTTTGCCGATCACTGCGGTAAGAATATTGACCTTGTCATCATTGGTCAGCGCCACAATGCTTTCCGCATCGCGAATACCCGCTTCGCGCAGGATGGTCTGATCCAGGCCACTGCCATTGTAAACAACAGTGCGGCTTAGACGGTCAGCGGCCTCTTCGGCACGAGCCTTTGTGTGCTCAATCAATTTGACCCGCATGCCCGGCGTTTCTTCCAGCTGCTTGGCCACGAAGACACCTATATTGCCGCCGCCCACAATGACGACTTTCCGCGCGGCAGGCTCCCGATGGCCGAACAGATCCAGCGTGCGGGCCACGTGTTCGCGAGCGCTGACAAAATAGACCTCATCGCCGATTAGCATCTGATCGCGGCGGGTTGGGATGAACAGCGCGCCATGACGCCAGATGCCCACCACCACGGCCTGCAGATCGGGAAAGAGTTCCGTGAGTTGCTCAAGGGGCGTGTCAACAATAGGTGTGTCTTGTTCGATGCGAACGCCCACGACCTGAACCATGCCATCGGCAAAGCTGACAGATTCAAATGCACCCGGAACTTCGAGGCGGCGCAACACGCTGCGGCCTACTTCAAGCTCAGGCGAAATGATCACGTCGATGGGCATGTGATCGCGGCTGAAGAGATCCTGCCAGATAGGATTGAGATAGCTTTGCGCGCGCACCCGAGCGATCTTCATGGGCACGCGAAAGAGCGAATGGCCGATCTGAGCGGCCACCATATTGACTTCATCAAAGAAGGTCACGGCGATCAGCATGTCCGCTTCCGATGCCCCTGCCCGATCCAGAACGTCCGGATGGGATCCGTGGCCGACAATGCCGCGGACATCGATTTGTTCCTGAAGCGATTGCACAAGCTCCGCCGATTGGTCGACAACGGTCACATCGTTGTTTTCCACCGCCAGCTGACGCGCTATGCCGGAGCCGACCTGGCCGGCCCCGCAGATGATGATCTTCATACGCTACTTTCCGAACGACCCGGACGGGACGCGAATATGGAACTCGGTCTTGGCTTCGCGCTTAGGCACTCACGCCAGAGGATCGACTGCTCGTGTTCACGCCGAGCGATTTGAGTTTGCGGTGAAGCGCGGAACGCTCCATCCCGATGAACGACGCAGTACGGGATATATTACCCCCGAATCGCTTGATTTGCGCCATAAGATATTCGCGCTCAAACAACTCCCGCGCCTCTCGAAGGGGCAGAGATATAATGTGTTCATTCCGGCCATTATCCGCAAGCCCTGGTGAGCCGGAACCCACCTCAGCAGGCAGCAAATCAGCGGTAATAACGTCCTCAACATCTTGATTGGCAAGGATAAGTAGCCTTTCGACGATATTGCGTAGCTGACGCACATTTCCCGGCCAATCATGGGCTTGAAGGGCCGCAATAGCATCCTCACCGATGCGGCGAGCCGGAAGGCCTGACGCCGCTGTCAATTGCCCCATGAAATGATCTACCAGATCCGGGATATCCTCCCGGCGATCCGCCAGGGCGGGAATATGCAACGGCACCACATTAAGCCGGTGATAAAGATCCTCCCGGAAAAGACCGTTGCCAATCTCCTCGCGCAAATCTCTGCTAGTGGAACTCATGACCCGGACATCTACCTGAACCTTGGGGCCACCGCCGACGCGCTCAAACCTCTGTTCCACGAGAACCCGCAGGATCTTGCTTTGGGTTTCCAGCGGCATATCCGCGATCTCATCGAGATACAGTGTGCCGCCGTGGGCCTGTTCAAACACCCCGACCTTGCGCTGTTGACCAGCGCCCGCTTCAACACCGAATAGCTCTATCTCCATGCGTTCCGGTGAAATGGTCGCTGCATTGATGGCCACAAATGGCCCTTGAGCCCGGCGAGATTTGGCGTGCAATTGACGCGCGGCAACTTCCTTACCGCTGCCCGAGGGGCCTGTAATCATCACGCGACTGTTGGTGGGCGCAACGCGATCGACGATCTGCCGAACGCCTGCGATGGGCGATGACTTGCCAATCAATTCCGCGCTGGTGCCGACCTTCATTTTAAGCTCGGTATTTTCCCGGCGCAGTCTTGCAGTTTCCAGAGCCCGATGAACGATCAGGATCAGGCGGTCTGCCTTGAAAGGCTTTTCGATGAAATCATAGGCGCCTTTTTTGATGGCGGCGACTGCGGTTTCAATATTGCCGTGACCGGAAATAATGATCACTGGCAATTCGGGATGCATTTCCTTTAACGCATCGAGCACCTGAAGCCCGTCAAGGCGACTGCCCTGGAGCCAGATGTCCAGCACCACCATGGACGGCATGCGTTTTTCAATCGCCGCCAGCGCGCCATCGCTATCGGCCGCAAGACGCGTCTCATAGCCTTCATCATCCAGAATACCACCAATTAGTTCCCGGATATCTGCTTCGTCGTCGACGATCAAAATGTCAGACGCCATAATACTATTCCCCCTTAGACCCAACCAGGTCTGCTAATTCTTTCGGCTTTTCCGCAGCTTCGCTTTTTGGAAAAACCAGTCGGATACGTGCCCCCGCCCGATCCCATTTACCAACAGCGTCTTCTGACGCATTCTCTAAAATCAATTCCCCGTCGTGGTCTTCCATGACCTTCTTCACAATGGCCAGGCCAATGCCTGTGCCCTTCTCACGGGTTGTTACATACGGTTCGGTCAAACGATGCTGCTGCTCTTTTGGCAGACCGCATCCATTGTCCAGAATTTCAACTTCCGGCTTGCCGTCTCGCAGCAAGACCCGCGCCAAGACATGGCCGCGCAGTTTCGGGTCGTTCTCAGCCTTGCGGCGCGTTTCCACAGCTTCCGCTGCATTTTTAAGAAGATTGATCATCGCCTGGTGCAGCTGTCGCTCATCCCCATCTACAATGATCTTCTTATCCGGCAAGTCCGCCTCGATCTTGGTGTACTTGAACGCCACCCGCTGCAGGAACACAGCATCCCGCACGGTCTCCACGATATTGTGCGGTTTGAGGACGGCTTCGGGCATGCGCGCGAAGGCCGAGAACTCATCGACCATTTGACCAATGTCCCCCACCTGCCTGATGATTGTTTCTGTACACTGATCAAAGACTTCAGGATTTGAGACAATCTCTTTTTTGTATTTGCGGCGCAAGCGTTCGGCGGAAAGCTGAATAGGTGTCAGCGGGTTCTTGATTTCATGAGCAATACGCCGAGCCACATCGGCCCAGGCAGACATACGCTGAGCAGAAACAAGATCCGTGACGTCATCAAAGGTCACAACGAACCTCTTGCCAGATCCGCCTTTGGCATCTTCGCCCACATTTGCTTCACCAGACACCTGAACAGTCAGGTTTCTGTTGCGCCCCTTGAGGTGAAGTTCTACTTCACCTTGCGCCCGCGCTTCGGGGTGTTTCATGGCGGTCCGAACCAGATCACCCAGCTCCGGCACCGCATCCCAGACATGCTCGCCAATCAACTCATCGCGAGGTATATCCAGCAAGGCGACAGCTGATCGGTTTGTAATCGTCACCCGCCCCTGTTCATCAAAGCCGATCACCCCGGCGCTGACCCCTGCCAGCACAGCTTCGGTAAAGCGGCGGCGGCGATCATATTGGCGATTGGCCTCGATCAGCTCATCGCGCTGGGTTTGAAGCTGGCCGGTCATGCGGTTAAACGCGCGGCCCAGCGTGGCCACCTCATCATCCTCAATGCCCACTTCCACCCGCGCTGCCAAATCGCCTTCACTGACCCGTTCAGAGGCACCCACAAGCCGGCCAATGGGCGAGACTATGCGCCCGGCAGCGGCAAGTCCCATACAGATAGCAAAAAGCAGGATCAACAAGGCAAGCACCAAAAAACTCAAGGCGAAAAGCCAGAGAATATCTGAACGTTGGGTCGAAGCCGTTTGATATTCATTCAGATTTTCTTGAGCAATGAGAACGTCTCGTACTGCATTATTATCATGCAACACACGAATGAAATAGAGATAGCCATCGGCAAAGCTCTCCAGTTTCACCATGCCAATGACGCGGTCATCACCGTGAATTCGGACAACGCCGGGGCTTGCTCCCTCGAACAGGGGGGCATCCGGCGTAACATAGTGGGCAAAATTATCTTCATCCCCGAACGCAAGAATAGCGCCATCTCGCTGAATGACGGCAGCATAGTCAAAAGAGCGAAAAATGGCCTGTCGAGTGACGTACTCACTATAACTAAATGGGTCGGCATCAAAGAGGCGCTTTGCGGTGTTGAGATCCTGCGCCATGGCTGCTGCCTCGCCTGCCACATTATTACGCAAATCCCCCAAATAGGTTTCTGTTGCTGCCAAAGATGAAACGAGGGCGTTTTCCATCCGCGTATCGAACCATGTCTCAAGACTGAGATTCAATGTCACCACAGAGAATACCGCGACCACGATTGTCGGTACCATGGCAATCAACGTGAACATGCCCACAAGACGCACATGAAGACGCTGGCCGGAATGCCCGCTTTGGCGCGAGCTGAAAAACTTTACAAGGTTCCACGCCACAAGGGCCGCAAGCGCCAAGCCGAGGGCAAAGTTGGTCACCAACAGAAAACGAACGGCGCGTTGTGTGTCACCAATGTCAATGAGATCGTTGAGAACGAGGTAGGTGCCCAGATAAGACAAGGCGGCGGCCAGGGTCAGGCCGGTTCCCAGAATCGCTCCCCCCCGCACACGGCGGAGCCAGCCGCGGCGCCCGGAGGATTGCGTCACATCAGCGTTGTCATTACCTGCCAAGCTGGCCATTCACACTGCCCAATGCTGCATTTTTCGCCAGTCCGCGAAGCGAGAAATGCTGCCTAATCACGTCCTTGAGGCGAAAAACACCATGCACGGGGTGCCAATCGTCCTCTCCCCGAGGCTAATCTGCAACGATCAGCCAATAATCCGCAGCAGACTGGGGCCTTTTTGGCGGTAAATCAATCACAATGTGGCTGTTAAGCATCACTTTGTGCCCTTGATCACTTCTATGCCTAATTCCTTGATCTTCTTGCGCAAGGTATTGCGATTAATCCCCAGCAAATCCGCCGCTTTTATCTGGTTTCCGTGCGTGGCGCGCAACGATAATTCAATGAGCGGTCTTTCTACTTCGTGGAGTATCCGGTCATAAAGCCCCGACGCCGGCAGGTCATCTTCGTGACGGTCAAAGAAAATCTTGAGGTGACGCTCTACTGCTTCAGACAAAGTTTCCTGTGAAGGACCCGCGGTTGCTTCGGTATCCGCCATGCCCGCAGTGGCGGAACGCTTGAGTTCATGGTCCACCACAGAAGCCGGAATGATGTCTTCGCTATAGAGCGCCGCCACGCGTCGCACGAGGTTTTCCAGCTCGCGTACGTTGCCGCGCCACTCATCTTCTTTCAGGGCGGCCATCGCGCCCGCATCGAAGGTCTTTACGGCTAAGCCATCCTTTGAGGCCTCTACCAAAAAGTGCTGAACCAGATCTGGAATATCATCACGGCGCTCCCGCAGCGGCGGCAATTGCAGCGGCACTACATTCAAGCGGTAATAGAGATCCTCTCGGAATCCACCCCGCGCGATCAGGCGGCGCAGGTCCCGGTGCGTGGCAGCAACAATGCGCACATCTGTCTTGATGGCATTGCGACCGCCGACGCGCGTGATCTCCCCTTCCTGGAGCACGCGCAACAATCGCGTTTGCGCCTCCAGCGGCATGTCACCAATCTCATCGAGAAACAATGTGCCCCCATGGGCTTGCTCGAACCGCCCTACCCCGCGTTCCGTGGCGCCTGTAAAGGCACCTTTCTCATGGCCGAAAAGCTCAGCCTCAATCAGATCTTTGGGAATGGCCGCCATGTTCACTGCAGAAAAATGCCCCGCCTTGCGTCGCCCGAACTGGTGCAAGGCCCGTGCGATCAGCTCCTTACCAGTGCCGCTTTCGCCGGAGACCAGTACCGTGAGATCGGTTGGCATAAGCCGGGCCAACACGCGGTAGACTTCCTGCATGGGTGGCGAGCGTCCGATCAGAGGAAACTCATCCGCATCCGGAGTAAACCCGGCACGCGCCTCTGCGGGTTTGGCCTCGCGGATTTTCAGGGCGCGCTCCACCACGGCCAACATCTCATCCAGATCAAAAGGCTTGGCAAGATACTCATATGCGCCATGTGCTGTGGCGTCGATTGCCATGCGCAAGGTGGAATGAGCGCTCATGACAATCAGGGGCACATTGGGCTGGGCGGACTTGATATGAGGCAACACGTCCAGCACGCTTGCCTCTGGCATGTAGACATCCGTGATGATCAGATCGGCAGGCGCTATATCCACCAGCGCCAGCAAGCTGGCCACAGAGTTGGCTGTACGCACCTTGTAACCTTGCCCCTCAAGGGCGCGGGTGAGCACCGTACGGATGGAGGCATCGTCATCGGCGACGATGACGGTCTCACCTCTGTTTTTGCTGCTACCGCTATCAGTGACCATTGGATTGATCCTTTTTGGCAGGCGGGTGTGGTTCGGAAGGTGCCATGGGCAACATCACCCTGAATTGTGTGGCCCCGGGCTCGGACTGGGCCTCCACCACGCCGCCATGTTCGCCGATGATCTTTGCGACCAATGCCAGTCCCAGGCCTGTGCCCTTTTGCTTGGAGGTTACGAACGGATCGAAGATGGCGGGCAGCAGGTCTTCGGCAATGCCGGGGCCATTGTCGGCAACGCAGACCTCAATGGGCAGGCCAGCGCCGGGTTTAGATCCGGGTACGGATAGTTTCACCCCGGAATGAAAGGCCGTCTTCAGGGTAATCTGCCCACCCACCCGGGTGCCGATGGCGTCCGAGGCGTTCTTGATCAGATTAAGAAACAGCTGCACCAGCTCGTCCCTGTGGCCCAACACGGGCGGCAAGGATGGATCATAGGTCTCTTCTATTTCGATATGTTCGGCAAAGCTGGTCTTGGCCACCTGGCGCACCCGTTCCAGCACGGCATGGATGTTAACCGGCGCCAGCACGTGGTGCTTGACCTCGCCAAAGCGCTCCATGCTGTCCACCAGTTCGCAAATACGATCACTTTCATCTGTGATCAGAGTGGTCAGCGGTTGGTCTTCCTCAGTAACCCCCTTGCCCAGAAGCTGGGCTGCCCCTTTGATACCGGCAAGCGGGTTCTTGATCTCATGGGCCAACACAGCGGCAAGGCCGGATACGGTGCGCGCGGCAGACCGGATGGAATGACGCTTGTCCATGGCCACGGCGATGGTGCGTTCCTGCACGGTTAGCAACACATGGCCTTCTTCACCCAATGGCGTGGCCTGAATATCCACGGGCCGTGTGGGCAGGCGATGACTGCCCA
>JAJFIL010000033.1 GCA_021774965.1 Alphaproteobacteria bacterium | reverse complement strand
TTTGATAATTTGTGAAATGATGCTTTTATTGTCAAAGAGATAGGGTCCAATTGTGCTTCCAAAAGGGGTATAAGCCACCAATTTATAGGATTGAAAATTTCATTCAACGTGGTATCATCCACCGTTTACCTAATGCTACCTAAATCAATGCGTTTACTTTTATTTGCAATATTGAGCTTTTTGCTGGTGTTTGGAGCCGGGTGTTCCAGGGATGAAGACAAATCATCTGTGGACGAGTCCGCGGTTTCTGAGTCGGAAGAGTCCGCCCGAGAGCTGGTAAAAAGTGTTGAGAAAGTGGTTCCCGTCACCCTGTCGCCAGAAGATCAGGCAAAAGCAAAGCTGGCGCCTGAAGGCATGGTGTTCATCAAAGGCGGATGCTTCATCATGGGCAACGACTATGCCCAGGAAGATGAAAAGCCAGAGCATGAAGTCTGTGTCGATGACTTCTTCATGGACAAGCATGAAGTGACGCAAGCCAAATGGGAACAAGTCACCGGCTACAACCCTTCCAAAATAATCGGCCCCGATCTTCCATTGGAGCAGGTGAATTATATCGATATTCAGGAGTATCTGGAAAAAGCGGAATGCCGTCTGCCCACTGAAGCGGAGTGGGAGTATGCCGCACGAGGCGGGGCGGACGCCCGCTATTACTGGGGAAATATGATGGATGAATCCTACGCCTGGTATGAAGATAATTCGAAAAAGACCACACATCCCGTCGGCCAGAAACTACCGAACCAGTATGGGCTTTACGATATGATGGGCAATGTCTGGGAATGGGTTAATGACTGGTATGAGCCGTATTACCAAATCAGGGACAAGAAAAACCCAAAAGGACCCGAAACCGGAGAGTATCGGGTCATCCGTGGCGGCGCGTTCGATTCCTCGGCAGGAGCGTTACGCATCACCAACCGCATCTGGCTGCATCCTAAAAACCGCGTCTTCCCGAAAGTGACCACCTACGGTCAGATAATCAACGAAATCTATAATTATATTGGCTTTCGCTGTGCCAAGTCCATTCCTGCGACGACTACGGAACCTGCGAAGTAACCTTCTTTTCTTTTGCTATTTTTTAATGTTTAATTGTACAAGATGATTTTGATCTGGTAGAAGGTTCGGCAGTTCTCAAATCCTCACAGACCTCTATCGGCCAAAAGCGGACATTCATTGAATAGCATCATGGACTGCCGTAATACACAGACTACCCTCTCTGCAACTAAATAATCCCGTTATGTGCATGAGTAAAGGAGATTTGTAACTCCTACCACTCAAAACGTTCGTCACGCTCACGGCTATCCATTGCCTCTGATTCTTGAACACGCATTATATCTTCCTTAAAGGAAGTGAGCGCTTTGGTGGCAGCTTCTGCAATTGAAGTTTCAGCATCTTGAGTAAGCTCTTCGAGAAGTGGCACTCGCGATTTCAGAATATCCGAGAGCAAACCACCCCAGCTAGAGGGACGGAAGTTCTCGATATATTGGTTTAATATTTCCAAAGGCTCCGGTGCTTCGTGCAAAATTCGTAGTGCGGCTGGTGTCCACTGGATGGGACTAGCACTATCGTCTGAAGAGTTGTCATTTGAGCCTTTGTCGTTTGTTGGTTCCCAAGGTCGTAAGACCTTGGCTATTTGATGGAAGCGAGGCTCTGGGCGCTCATTGGCCCATTCTAACAAAATATCATCAGAAACCTTGCGAAGTGGGCACCTTCTATTTTCTCTGAAGGATCCAAAAATACTACGACTGTCTTCCCGTTCATTGGATGCGCGTTCAACAAAAACATTGAGCAAAACAAGAGGGAAAGTAGCACCGATTTCAGCCATTAATTCTCCGTAATCCGAGGCATAGACTTTCCACTGGATAATCCCCGAGAGAAGCCGCTCACACAGTTTCTCCACAAGCGTATCATCTATTGGCGAAACAAGGCACTCTCGCACGATTTTCGTTAAATTATGTGATTCTTTGTTTTGTCTTTTTTCGAAAGCTAACAAACCCAGAAGCGCACGACCCGTTTTCTTATCTTCAATTTCAACAGGCTTTTTATCACTGTGCCTTGCAAAGAACCTCATATACAAAATATCGAGCGCTATTGCGAGGCCGCCATCACGCGCCGCAATAGCCATCATCATTTCTTTAAAATTCTGTGTAGGTAAATTATCACTGGCGCGGCCATGTCCTAATGTACTGAACATATAGATCGGTATGCTCGGCAGTTTGATAGCCTCAATGATCCGCTTGCTTCCACGGGTGTCAACACCGACACTGGCTTGCATATCAACAAAAAATGGATGAAGCGCAGGATTGGCAAGTGCTTCATCAAGCAACGTTTCCGATAATGGTTTGCTCACTTCAGAAAGACCTAGAAGAAAACCTGAAGGAAAGCTAAAGACTCGCCCATTGTAAGAAGGGTCAGTCACCTCGGCGACAATAGCATCCCAAAAAGTGCGTGGATGCGTTGTAACACGCCCGGTACAACAAGCCACTTGCCTGACCCGCGTAGAACTCGATTCTAACATCTTAGGCAGGTGCAATTTAAACGTAGACAAATCATCAGAAAGCTCTTTACCAATGTTCTCACAAACATCCTCTATAAGTTTCTGTGCCTTTTCGTGTCGTTTATCATCGTTAAGATCGATTTCTACAATATCAAGCGCCCCCCATTGTTCAGGTAAAACATGGCTTGAAATTCTTTCCGCAAGAGTTTTTGGTTTAAGACGATCTGCCAAGACCTGCAATTTTTCTGCTTCATCTTTGCGCTTTGCTTTAGTTGCCTCACTAGCGGCCTTTCGGACACCCGCCCATCCTTCAGGCCATTCCTTATCGTTAGCGAATGAGTCCGCTAGGGCGATAAGTTGATCGATAAAACCAGCATTGCGAGCAAGGAACCTAAATTGTGAGGCGATCATATTGCGAACTGGGTCACGTAGGATTGCATAGTTAGCTAAATTCCTAGCGAGTTTGAACACCTCGCTATACCAATCCCTAATATCACCATGCGTTTTTGGATGATACCCATAGTTCCGCTTGCGTGTGCCAAACTCGAAGCCGTAGCCGGAAGAAAAATGTGTGTTTTCGAGCATAGCATCGAGTCCTGACATAACCAGTTCAGTGCTATGTGGTTTGCCCGATTTTGCAATTTCACAAAGTAGGTTCGTTCGTTGCTTTACAGGAGCGTGAGTACCGGATAGGTAAAGGTAGAAAAGAGATTTAAAAACGTTGATTGCTTCGTCAGTATTATTTGACAAGGTAATCTCTGTTGCCAGAACACCTATAAAACTCATTGCTTTGTCGAATGAATTTACATCATAAGCGAGGGAGCGCAGAAGTGAAATCGTCTGCCTTCGACAAGGATCTGCTTTAAAGGCCTCCGGCATTCTTTGGATAGCAACTTCAATAGCTGTCAAGACTGCCTCGGGGTTTACGGGTGCAACATTGTCTAGGACTGTAAGTCCCACATCATCAAGGGTTTCAATTTCTACAAGCCAACCAGTTGAATCGAGCCATGAACTAACAATATCTTGAGCTTCTGGCGAGTCATGTAAACACCCTAAACGACGAGAAAATGATTTTAGAAACCGAGCAGGAGCTCCCTCAACCAACTCTTTTCGAATCTGATCGAGTGGAAAATCTTGGAGCGCTTCCTTAGCGAGCTTGTGGGCGAGAGCGTGTGGCAGAAGAGCGCGCCATTTAGAGCGCTTCTGAACAAGTTGCCGTCGGTACAACTCTGCAACATGCCCATGAAATTCAGAGACCGTTTGCCCCGCTAGTTCTGCTAGGCGAGGAAGTTCTGCTTCCGTCCCATCCAAAGTTTCTCCATCAAAAGAGTATACCAGCGAACAAGCCTTGGCAGCGCGCAGAAGCGCCGGGTTTTCCTGATGGTTTTGATGAAAGAGCCTTTTTATAAGATTACTGTCCCGTAAATTTGCAAGAGAGTTTCCGTGTTGCGCCGTGTCCGCGAGAGCCAGAGCAATTCGTGAATTGCCTTCAGAAAATGAGGCTATTGTTATAATCTCTGGCGATTCAAGATTAGGGTATCGCCTTTTGATGATGTTCTGAATCATCTCACTTGATGCGGGTTCTAGCTTAAATGTATCGGTATTTTCTGGTTCATCATCGCTGATATCGTATTCAATTGTGATAACGCTTACATTGCCTTGGGCACGCCTCATTCGAGCTGTGAGTTTTCTATGAAGCTCTACACCGCAATTGTCTACTATCAAAATACATCGTTGCCCAAGATGTTGAAGATGACTCAACAACTCCAAAGGAATAGGATCAGGTGAATCAGCCAAGTCTGTATAGACTGCGAGACGCGGGCTGAGTGCGTTCGATCCAACTGTGTTGTCGAACAAGGCTTGCGTTAGCCGTGTCTTTCCAACACCTGAAAGGCCAACAAGGCGAACGGAGCCTTTAGGCTGAGCAAGGACTTCGCGCAATTTCTCAATACCTGCAATGGCTTTGAGCCCGTCTGTTTCTTTTAGGCGAGTGCTAACAATGCGTACATGGTCATCTATCAGATATTTCTCATCAATTGCGCCCGGAGAGCTAGACCAATCTTTATAAGGACGCCAACCTGAGAGAGGGATACCCACACGACTTCTAATCCAAGGGATTAATCCGGGATGTTGATTAACCCAAGTGGCTAGTCTCTGTCTGTCATAAAAATCTAAGTGCAAGC
>JAJFIL010000319.1 GCA_021774965.1 Alphaproteobacteria bacterium | reverse complement strand
CGACCCGTTCGGTCTCACCGATATAACGGGATACAGCATTGAGCAAAGTTGTCTTACCCGAGCCCGTGCCGCCGGAGACCACCAGATTAAGACGGCACTGAACGATCCCCTTGAGCATGTCTGCACAAGTCTGGGTCATCGACCCACCCTCGATCAACTTATCAAGGTCGAAAGGAATTTTCGCAAATTTCCGAATGGATAATAGCGCGCCGTCAATGGCCACTGGCGGTACCACCGCATTCACGCGACTTCCATCAGGCAGGCGCGCATCCACAAGGGGACTGCTTTCATCCACGCGGCGGCCCACTTTCACAACGATCCGTTCAATGATCCGCATCAAGTGGTCATTGTCTTTGAAGCAAACATCGGTCTCTTCCAATATCCCTGCCCGCTCCACAAATACTTCGCTGGCGGTGTTCACAAGAATATCCGATACCGTGGGATCTTGCAGAAGAGGCTCCAAGGGGCCGAGACCAAGCAGTTCATCGATGACGTCATCGACGATCATTCTTTGTTCAACACCGTTCAGCGGGGCGCCTTCTTCCTTAAGAAAGCTGTCGATCACCTCGCGCACAGCACCGCGCAGCTCTGATCTGTCCATCGTTTCAACGGCGGAAAGATTTGCTTCCTCAATCAGGCGCTGGTGGAGCAGAACTTTGACATCAAGATACTGCTGGCGCAGTTCCTTCTTCTTGTCCCGGACCGGGGGAAGTGTCTCCTCCTCCGGTTTGGCTTCCGATTTGGCCTCTTCAGGTTCTGGACGCTTCAGTCGCATCTCGCGCTTTGGCGCTTCGGAATCATTTGCACCGCGGCGAAAGAACCTGAAATTCCCTCTTGGATCCTGCGGTGAGTTTGCGGTGTCATCTCCGTTCATTGTGAGCTCCGGCGGAATTGGTTTTCCAGAAGGTTATCACTGTAGAGCTCTAACGCCGTGGGAGGGTTGAGCTGAACGATGAGATTACCTGCGATCTCACGAAGGTCCTTATAGGTTTTGGTGCGCGCGGCAGTTTCTGACAACAACATGCCTGCGTTTGCCGCGCGGTCTGCCGCCTTGTCATCAAAGGCAATGGTTTCGACCGGATAACGCAAAGTGCTGCGCATCTGCTCGACCCGGCGGCGGGCATCACCATTACTCTGAACCTTGTTGGCAATCACGCAGAGCGATGCATCGGTGGCGGACATATCCTCAAGGGATTGCAGCACACGGCTCAAGCCCGCAGCACAGCGCACTGTTGCCTCGCTGGCCACAACCAGTTCATCAGACTTGGCGAACACGCCCCCGAACCAATCACTCCAGCCCGAAGGCAATTCAATAACCGTGATCGGATAAGTGCTCTTGAGGGAGCAGATCAGGTTGGCAAGAAATGCTTCGTCGATACATTCGAGCGGAATCATGTGACGGGGCGCCGCAAGAAGCTCCACGCCTGATTCATGAACTGCCATCATGGATTTCAGGAATGTCGCGTCCAACCGGTCGCCCGCTTGTAACGCATCAAGCAATGAATGGCGGGGGCGCAGATCCAGATAGAGCGCCAGGTTTCCAAATTGAACATCAAGATCAACCAGCGCCACAGCCTCTTCGCTGACACGCGCGAATTCTGCGGCAATGTTAGCGGCAATCATGCTGGAGCCGCATCCGCCTGCTGATTTCAGAACCGTTACAATCCGACCCTGACCGCCTCGTCCGATCCGGGCGCTGGCCTGGATGAGCGCGGGCATAAGCTCGGCTTCGGAACAGGTTTGCGATAAGACGTCTTCAATTCCCGCGCGGGCAAGGCGTGCAATAATTTCAGGAGAAGGATTGCGCGCAATAACGATGAGACGGGAATCCTCCCGCCAGGATTCGGCCATGCGTTCGACCATTTCCAAACGATCTTCATTGACCTCGCGCAACTCGATCAGGCCAATCTCCGCCTCTCTTCTTGCGTGGGAGTTAGCAGCGGTCAGTGGCTTGTCAACAACGGCGATTTCGCAAGCCAGATTGGCAATATCTTCGACGACCGACCTGATCCGCGCAGCAATACCCTCATCCTCCACCCAGGCCATGAGTGTGTTTTGGTTTGCACTATATGGATCAGCTGTCAGGGTGTGCATAATTGTTCAGCCACCCCTCATATCTTCGGCAGGTGCGCTGGCAGAAATGTCCCGCATCACCAGATCGCCCAACCCGAGAAGCGGGCCCAGGGCCATGAACTGATAGCCAAGCCGGGTTACCCTTACGGTCACAAGCGGGACCGGATGCCCGCGCCCGACAAAGCCCAGCCCGGAGCCTTCGACCTGAACTTCCAAATTTGTGGCTTCCACTTGCGGTGCGATGGAGCGTATTTCCGTCAGCATACGCATTAAAACTTGTTGATCGCAGATGTTTGGAGAGCTTGGCGTGCAGGTCAAAACCCAATCTTCAGCGCCCGACACCTGACTGCACAAGGTGCCGACTTGCGCGGCAGTCGCCACGCCGCAATCGGGCAAGGCCCCTGTCGGAATGAGGGCGCGGGTCGTCGCAATCCGCAGGGCGCGCGACGTTGCAAACTCAGCAACCTGGCGCTGCCACATCACAGATGACAGTTCGACAACGGCAAAGACGATAAGCAGTAGCACCGGCAGAAGTATGGTAAACTCTGCCAGCGTCGCGCCGCTGTCATCTTTCCCGATTTTACGGATTCCCCCTGGAAACATCATCCCCCTGTACCCAGCTCACTATGCTCTGCACTGATCTGCAATGAATCAATGCCCAGCAATCCCAACAACCCCACGTCGTTAAAAGGAACTGTAGCCGAGACCTGAACAATTGGCAAAGCCGTTCCGGCATTTGTGGACAACGAACTAATCATCGTTCCTGCGGCCTGGCAGCGCACCGTAACAGTGACTGAAGCCGGATCTGTCCAATGAGGCAATCGATAGGCCGCAGCCGCGCTCAATGACCCTGTGAGAGCCAGATTCTGAGCCCTTGTAACGGCCCCTCCCCAATCACCTGTCGGAGGACATTCTCCGCTTGCACTAACTTCGGCACGGCGTGCCAGAAAACGCGTCGCTTCCTGCACGCTCTTGGCAACGACGTTGTATTGGTAAACAGCCCGGCTAAGCTCCACCGAAGCACCAAACAGGAGCAAAAGGATTGGCAGGGTCAGGGCAAGCTCTGCAAGCACCGCCCCATCACGACGGTGTCTTAAGCTGGCCAACATTTTGCTGATGCGGCCTATGCTCATCGAATAATCTCCACGGTAACGTGGGACTGAACAGGGGCGATACCCCCCTGCCCGGCAACACTTGATCCGATGATCTCAATGTAGATAGCACTGTCGTTTGCGGATTCATCGATAGAAGGTTCTGTAAGGAACCCGGTGATGAAATGTTCAACCTCGACATCTGTGTTGTTGTTACTCAACCCCTGATCCAAACAATTGAGTACGGCCACGGTAACAACACGTCGGTCGGATTGGAATTCATCTTCATCTGACGTGTTGGATTGCACCGGTTCCGCCCCGCTGCAAACCGGGTGGCCGTCTTCTCCGCCATCATCGCTGTTGTTCGGAATTATGTTGTTGTTGTTCTCATAGAGATAAACCTCAAACCGAGTGATCGAATTGCTAGCCGGTGAACTGCAGCCTTGCGGTGCCAAACGGCCTGGATGATTGACCTGCCAATAGGTCGCACAATCCCACTGACCATTCCCAAGACGATTGTCAGAAGAAATGTCGGTGTCTCTGGGAAGACCCATGATGGTAGGCGTTGCTCCTGGAGCAGGTGCTGCAGCTGGCGCGCTATCGCAAACGGCCGGATCATGATCGTGGTCATCATCGAACGCGTCATCGTGATCGTGATCATCATCTGGCTCTTCGTCATGATCATGGTCGTCGTGATGCTCGTCCTCATGCTCATGATCATCTTCAATGAAGTCATCATGATCATGATCACCGTCCTCATCATCATGGTCATGATGGGCGTGATCGTCATGGTGCTGATCATTATGATCATGATCGTCATCGGGTTCATCATCGTGATCATGATCGTCATGATGTTCGTCGTCGTGATCATGGTCGTCATGATGTTCGTCATCGTGATCGTGATCATCATCGACGTCATCATGGTCATGATGAGAGCTGGGATCGCTGTTGTCATAGCCTTTGGTAACGTTTTCCGCCGGAGCGAACCTAGGGTCGCGACTAGCGCTTCCGCCGAAGAACGGGTTCTCATAAATGTCAAACCGCGTATTCAGCGCGCTTCTGACCGAGGCAACAGTGCCGGGGCGCAGATTTACACCGCCAGCCTCGCCGATACACGAGCCCGTCCCCTCGCCCGCAGCAAGAGCTTCTGCGAGATCGCGCGCACCGGGGCCAACATTGGCAGGCTGTATCCACTGGATTTCACCGGGAGACAGATCATGTCCCGCAATGTTCGTATTCCCCTTGATCTGATGGCCAATGTAGTCCTCAGGATCAAAATGAGCACCGGGATTGGCTGCGGTTTCCAGGGGATTGCAAACCGCTATGGGTGTTGTGTCGCAAACGGAGATGACCCGGCCCGCCACTGCGGTAGCTGTGGTGTCGGTTGCGCTTGCGCCAAAAATTCTAAGGAAGCTGAAATTCGACGCGGAAACCGCAGTCGTAACTTCCACATAAGCATAGGGCGGACCTTCACGAGAGGCATCAATGAGCGCGTCATCATCTGCTGGAATGGAATTGAGTAATCGAAAATTATCGATCACAACATCACCAGGCAGATTGGCCATGCGCGTATTGTTCGCGGTGATCGCGGCTCCAGCTACAGCTTCGCCAACGCGCACTGCTGCTGCGTCTTGATCGCTCGATGATGTATCAAGTTGATAAGCCCCGGCGATAGCTGCTGCATCGGCTGCTTTTTGAAGCTCCGTTAACAGCAGAAACTGAACGCCGAAATCATAAGCCAATCCCACAAGACCCAGCGAGACAACGATCATCATCGCTACGAAGGGAAGCGTTGCTCCCTCCGTTGACTTCCAGACCCCTTTAAACACCACCCCACTCCTTACCCTTGAGTTTTAGCCGTCTCCCTCGGCGGCCCCCTCTTCACCAAAACTTCCGATCCCACTCGGACGTTTAACATTATCTTGTTGATACCGGTCGATGGCTCCATCAATAACCCGCGCGTCGGGGCTTGGATTGCCCTCTGCTGCCGGTATATCCAGCGCCATTGCCTTTATGTTCGTATCCACCGCCGCACCATGTAACGGCGAGAGAGGCTCATTGCCCCCTGCACATGCCGTCGTCAGAAGCATGGCGGCAGCCGCGAAACTTAACTTCAAATGTTTCATCTCAGCTCTCCCCTCTATTCAAGTACATAACCGACCGCACCATCAAGGCCACTTGCCTGCTGATGCGGCCCGCTGTGATGCATTGCCGTTTGTGTTCCTGCAGAGGACATGCCGCTGCTCGTCTCTGTCTGGCCCAAAAAGAACATTTCCAAGCCATTTGGCCTTACGAAATCCTGCACGGGATCCCGTAATGAAGCCATTGTCGTCGGTTCAACAAGATAAGGCGTGACGATAATCACAAGCTCTGTCTCGTTGCGCTGAAACTCTGTGCTGCGCCCGATGGCGCCCAGAATGGGTACGCGCCCAAGACCCGGCACTTCGCCAATGTCATCGGCAAAGCGTTCGGAGATCAGGCCCGCTATGGCAAAACTTTGCCCGTGTCCCAGCTCCACTGTGGTTGTCGCCCTGCGTGATGAGATGCCCGGAATAACAAAACCTTCGATCTCAACGCCGTTCTGGCGATCAATCTCACTGACTTCAGGCTCCACAACCAAATTAATGGTGTCGCCAATGACAGTGGGGGTAAAGCCCAGCCGCACGCCGAACTCCTTGAACTCGATCTCCGTATCAAAGGATTCATTATTCGTGCCCGAACGCCGCCGTCCCACAGGCACAGGAAACTCACCGCCTGCCAGGAAGCTTGCCGTCTCCCCCGAAAGCGCCATTAAGGTTGGTTCGGCCAAAACAGTCGCCACCCCGCGCTCTTCAAGAGCATCAAGAATAATGTCCACGCTGAAGGAGGCTTCCGAGAAGCCAAGCAGCAGCTGAGCGGTTCTTTCTGTGTCTACAACATCGGAAAAGAAACCGTCCGTGCTGTCGCCTGCATCAAAAAGCGCATCAAGGGAAAGCCCCAAGGATTGAGCCGCTGTGCGCTGGATTTCCGCAACCCGCACCGCCAGCATGACCTGCTGGGGTTGGCGAATGACCATGGCATTAAGGATCTGGTCCGGCGCGTAGGCGTTGGCGATATCTGCTGCCGTCGCCGAAACCGCGCTATCTGTTACCTGCCCCGATAGCATCACAGAGCGCCCAACAGAACGCACTTCAATCCTTTCATAAGGGTATTGTTCATGCAGCCGCATCTTGATGGGCAACAAATCCACTGTCACCAGCAGGTTCACCGTGCCCACCACCTGACGCTCGCTATCGAGCACGGTTAGGCTTGTTGAGCCAATTTCCCGCCCCAGCACATAGATGCTGTGATCCGTCAGGGGAAGAATGTCGGCCACATCTGAATCGCCGACGAGAACTTCGTCCACCGCCTGGTCAAATCGCAGGACAATGGCGTTGCCTGTTCCCACTTCCACCTGGGTCATCGTGGGGGAACTATCCGTGCCCAGAGCGACCTCTTCATCATAGCCGGGCTCGCCCGCCACAGCTGTGCCCGTCGCCATTGCGCCAAAGGCAACAACAGCCAGGCCATAAAGCCTGAGCTTTCGAAATGTCATGGATAAGTATGCCATAGACCACCACGTCCTTTATGCCCGTCGCATCGCGCATTCCGCGCGGCGCACAGGCCCTTGATTTCACCTATTCTGGTGCCCGAACTTAGGGGGCGCCGTCGATGCTCACGCCCAGACCGCGTGGCGAAGCGCCCTCAGTCTCGTCGCGGATCACGCGTTCGTTCGATGACTCCAACTCGCGAGTCACTACCATCATGGTATACTCAGAATCTCTAGGTGCAAGACTTTCGGTGATTTCTTCTTCAGGTTGATTTGGCTCTAGGTCATTGAAGCGAATCGTGCGAACTGGTGTGCCGATTCCCTGCACAGCGCTTACAACATTTCGTAAGGCGAGCGATATGCTGCCTACGGAAGATGCCAGAGCAATGCGCTGCCCGTCTTCAATTCCCACTTCCAAAGTGGCGACCCTTGCCACTGTTGCGCCCCCTTGGCGCCCTTCCGCGGACTGGTCCATGGCCAGGACACGTACGTTCTGCAATATGACATGTGTTGCGGCCTGACGCGGATCATTGTTGGCATCCACGGTCAGCAATACATCAACATAATCACCCGGCAGGATAAAACCCGCAGCGCCACTCACTTCGTTGATGCGTATGCTAACAGCCCGCATATCCTGGGAGATAAACTGGGACAGCGTCGCCCTCTCCCCCAAGCCGGAAATGTTTTCTGAAAGGACCAATTGCCCTGGAGCGATGGCGCGCAGCACGACCCGCCCTTCGCCCGCCAGGATCTCGCCGATGGATTGGAACGACCCTTCGGGGCGATCTGCCGCCGCCCAAGGTATCTCCCGCAGCATATCGGCCGTTATCTCAGCCCCAAAATCCATCGATGTGTTCGCCACAACGATATTTGGCATCTCGACCGGCTGGATCGCCTGAACCTCGGCGGCTTGCTTTGAAGAGTTCAAGATCAATGCCCGCACGCCCACCACGGCGAAAACTCCGAGCAGCACAGCGATGCCAAGCATCATGATGGACACGTTACGCATGTTGGTCCCCACGGGTGTCAGCGCTCAGCGCCCAAGAACCAGACATGAGCGCCTGATCCTGGAAGCTGGGCATGACCCTGCTATCCGCCGGTGACGAAGCTGCGATACCCTGCATACACCAAGGCTTCTGCGCCAGTCCCACAGGCGCAGTATCGCATCACGTCATTGCATTAAGGTCAGAACCGGGGCGCCAGCGGTCACCCCAGTTCAGAGTAAACCTTACGTGCCAGAAATAAGAGCGGATGTTGCGTCAATGACGCCACCGATTGCGCCGCTCAGCCCTGCGACCGTAAGCACGATTGCGCCCGTGATCAGGCCCAAGAGGAGCGCGTATTCTGCCAGTGAAGCCCCATCCGTGTCTTTGCGGACATCGGTCAGAATGCTCTGGATCATGTTAATCATTTCAAATTCCCCATTTCCCAATTTTCGGAGGTATACGTTACTCATTACTCCGCAGAGGCTGGCCACCTTATCCCTTCGGCCAACCACAACGACAGCCTCACCCAGAAGCCGCTCCCAAAATGCTACAACAGCGGTAACGGTTTCGTCTATTGATTTTTATACTGAACAACCTACAAGTCTTTGATTTTAGTAAACAAAAGTGATGACTGAACAAAAACATGGTTATCACAGCGAGTTATTATGGTTAACGCTGTGGTGATGATTACCAGGGTTTTTACTGCTCTTTAGGCGTGCAGCGAAGGTTGAAGCAGAGATCATCCGCCCGCAGTTTCTTCAAGAAATAGCCCACACGCCCTGGAGCGAACAATTGATCCGTATACTGTTTTAGATGTGAAGGCACGTTGGGAACGCTGCTTCAGGCGGTAGGGGCATCCTCGATGCGCACCAGCACAAGCCGGAAATCACCGCAGTTCTTTCCAATGCGGGAATAAGCTGCATAGATGCAAGCTGGTGTTCCGATCAGCAGCGCTGAGATCTGCGCCCATTGGGTGGTGGTTTCCTCACCGACGCCCATGAAATAAGCGACAATGCTGATGACGACCCCGGCGACAATACCGCCGCCAACCCCAAGCGCCAGACTGCGCCAGGCAATGGACCACCAAAGAAGCGCCGCGCGGCCGAATGTGGGCTCTACCAGTTGCATGGGTCCGATTTCCTCTTCGTTGGAATACCAAGAGCATCGGAAAATCTGGTTAATAAAGCGGTAACTTTTGCCGCGCTGGGCACTGGGCTAACAGGAAACCCGAATTGGATGGGATTGGCTGTGTCAGGCAATCGAAGGAAAAATGGTAGGCCGTACTGGGATCGAACCAGTGACCCGCTGATTAAGAGTCAGCTGCTCTACCAACTGAGCTAACGGCCCCCAATTCGCCTTCAAGCGAAAGGAGCGCTCCGATAGCATAGGGCGTTAACGCTGTCTACTGGATTTGATGGGCACCGCGGCTGGGCTTGCGTCTATCCTCACGGGGTAGTCTTATGGGATGATGGAACGCACCATTGTTTTTCAATCCTTTCGAGTTGAGAATGTGCCCCCCGCCATCGATCGCTGCATGCAAAGCGTTAGAGACTGGGCGGAGGGTGCCGGGTTTGACTATCGCTTCTATGACGATGATTTTTTGCGGAAAGTCCCTGCCTGGCTCACCGAGGCGACGGATATCGTACTCCTGATTGCGGATTATGCCCGCGTCATGACGGCGCTGGAGCTGCACAGCCAAGGCTATGACCGGGCGATCTGGATGGATGCCGATTTGGCCGTGCATGATTTCTCCAAAATGGTGCTGCCTCATAATGACGGCTTTGGCTTTTCCCGCGAATGGTGGCTGGCCAAGCCTGATGATCAATTCAAGCTCCAGCGGCGGGTCAACAATTGTTGTTGCTTCTTTGACCGGGGCGACCCCTTTGCGCCGTTTTATCTGCAAGCGATGGAACGCCGCCTGCACCAGCGCGGCAAGAAAATCACCGGGCTGGAGTTCAGCACCAGGCCCCTGACCAATATGCAGAAAGACCTGCCCATCCCGCTTGTTCAATCCGTCGCCACCCTTTCCCCCCTTGCGGTGCATTTGATCCTTGAAGGAAACAAGCTGGCGGTTGAGCAACAGATGAAGGCCTACAGCGGACCAAATGCCGCCGTGCATCTGGCCATGTCGTTGACAGAGAAAAATGCGGACAAGCTGCTGGATATGGCCTTTGCGCGGGAGTGGCCCTTCGACGGCTCATTCTGAGCCTTACAACAACCCACCTGTGCGGCGGGGAATGTCCGTGTCCCGATGGACATGCACGCTCATCAACAAGCCAAAGCCGAACATGATGGTCATCATGGAGGTGCCGCCATAAGAGACCAGCGGCATGGGCACGCCCACCACCGGCACCAATCCCATCACCATGGCGGCATTGATAAAGACATAGAGAAACAATGTAATGCATACGCCCATGGCCACAAGACGTCCGAAATGCGCCCGAGCGCTGAGCGCGATCATCACGCCAAAACCAAGCACCGCCACATAAAGCCCCAGAAGGCCGAGCGCCCCCACCAGGCCGAACTCCTCTGCCAGCATGGTGAAGATGAAATCGGTCTGTTTCTCGGGCAGGAAATTCAGGTGACTTTGGGTGCCTTGCAAAAAGCCCTGACCGAAAACACCGCCCGAACCCAGAGCAATCTTGGACTGCAGAATGTGATAGCCGGTGCCCAGTGGATCCCGCTCAGGATCAAGAAACGTAAGAACCCGGTTGCGCTGGTAATCTTGCAGAAACTGCCAGCCGATGGGAATAGCGGCGATGGCCGAGGCAACCCCGCCAATAATATACCACCAGTTTATCCCGGCCAGAAAAACCAAAGCCCCGCCGCCTGCCAGTAACAAGATGGCTGTGCCCAGATCCGGTTGGCGCACGACTAGAGCGACAGGCAAAGCAATCATCAACAAAGGTGGGATCAACCGTATGGGGCGGGAGACTTCTTCCACATGAATACCATGGAAATATCTTGCCAATGCTAGCACCAGCGCGATCTTCATAAGCTCCGAGGGCTGAAGGTTTAGTGGCCCAATGGAAAGCCAACGCTGGGCCCCCATACCTACGTCGCCAGCCACTTCCACCACGCCCAAAAGCACAAGCGCAAGCGCATAAGCCGGATAGGCCAGCGCCATCCAGAGGCGGATGTCGATCATGGCCACCACAATAAGAGCCACAAACCCCACCCCAAAGCGGAATATCTGGCGAGAGGCCCAAGGGTCCCAATTGCCGTCCGCCACGGAATAAAGCATGGCAAAGCCGATGCTGGCGATCACGCAAATCAGCGACAGCAGCACCCAGTTCATGCTGCCAAATTTATTCAAAATACTGCGTTGTTGCTGGCCAGATCCCAAATCCATCATCAGCCCTGCCCCTCATCGCCTGAGATGTCGCTGATACCAGGGCCACTAACAGGTCCGATAGGCGCGCGCCGTGCGGGATCGCGCATCTGGGCAAACTGCATGATCTCGCGCGCCCGGGGGCCTGCGGCCCTACTGCCACTGCCGCCATGTTCCACGACAACACTGACTGCATAGCGCGGTGCCTCTACCGGGCCAAAGCCCACAAACAGGGCGTGATCGCGCAAACGCCAGGGCAAATCTTCGTTCCGCCGAATGCCAGCGGCGCGCTCTTCAGCAGAAATACGCCGGACCTGAGCGGTCCCTGTTTTGCCTGCCATGGAAATCCCGTCGCCCACAGGGGCGGAGCGTGTTGCCGTGCCGCCCAGCTCATTGACCACTGCATTCATGCCATCATGAATGATCGCCAGGTGCGCGGGATCTATACTCAGGGAAGGCGTATCTGTCGCGTCCTCTTGCAATTCTGCCCCGATGGAGCGGACAAGGCGTGGGCTGACTTCATTTCCCGTGGCCAGGCGCGCGGTCATGAGCGCCAGTTGCAGCGGCGTGGTCAGCAAGGTGGCCTGGCCAATCCCGGTGATCAGGGTCTCCCCGCCCACCCAGGGACGATCCTCTGCCGCGCGGGTTCTGCGATAATTTTCATCCGGCACCGAGCCTCTGCGCTCTCCCGGTAGAGCAATCCCTGCCACCTGCCCCAGACCAAGGCGGTTCGACATTTGCGCAATGCGTTCAATCCCAATGCGCCGGGCGATATCATAAAAATAGATGTCGCAAGAATTCTTGATGGCATTGCGCATGTTCATGGCACCATGGCCCTGCCTGCGCCAGCAGTGATAGTCGCGGTCGCCGTAGTGATAGGCCCCAGTGCAGGTTACGGTTTCGCGCGGATCAATCAGACCGCTTTCCAAGGCCGCCATGGCTGTTACCATCTTGAAGGTCGAGCCTGGCGGATATTGTCCGGCTACGGATTTATTGACCATGGGGTTAAGCGGGTTATCCCGCAACACAGCCCAGTCCTCGTGAGATATGCCGAACGTAAAGAGATTAGGGTCAAAGCCGGGCTCTGACACCAGTGCCAACACATCCCCGGTAACGATATCCATGACGGCAGCAGCCCCACTTTCCCCATCAAACTGGGCAGCCGTAAATTCCTGCAGTTCCTGATCGATAGTCAGATTTACATTATCGCCGGGGGTGCCTTCATTGCGGGCAAGCTCTCGAATAACGCGGCCCACCGCATTGACCTCCACGCGCGCAGTACCGACAGAGCCGCGCAACTGTCGCTCCAGCCTGCGCTCTACGCCCAGCTTGCCAATGCGGAAATCCGGCAACCTTAAAAGAGGATCGTCATCGTTGTTTTGTTCAGCAACCGTCACGGCCCCCACATGGCCCACCACATGGGCAACATGAACGCCTGCAGGATAAAACCGGCTCTGGCCAACATCGGGGATGATACCCGGCAGGTCCGGCAGGTTCACATTGACCCGTGCAAATTCATCCCAGTCCAGATTCTCCTTAACCGTGATCGGCACAAACGGCCTGTTGCGACCGGCATCGCGCAAGACCCGGCGGCGACGATAGTCAGAAATCTCCACGATCTCGCCCAGGACATTGAGCGCTTCTTCAACATTTTGCACGCCCTGATTTCGCGCGTCTTCCGGAACCAGCAGTACACGGAAGTTCTGAATGTTGGTGGCAAGCTCCTTGCCAAAGCGATCGAGAATGAGCCCCCGCTGCGGCACCAGCAGGCGAAGGTTGACGCGATTTTCCTCAGCCAGGATGCCGAACTCTTCGGCCTGTTCCACCTGCAATCCATATAGCCGCCAGACCACGGTGCTGAACAATCCCATGGTGCCAATGGAAAGCATTGCCGCGCGCCGGGTAAAGGTGGCCGCACGGGCGCTATCTCTTGCGTCCCGCACCATGGGCTATGCCTCACTTGCAGGAAGGAAGAACGCAAAGACCCAGGCAAGAATGGGAAAAACTCCCGCTGTGATCAACATCTGCGCGGCGATGGGCACAACAGGCACGAAAGCCTGATAGAAAAGGCTGGCCAATATCCAAACGGCAATACCGCTGACCGCAACAACGATCAGAAAACCTGGCCATGCGGCTCCTGCTGATCTACCAATGAACAAAAGCCGCAGGCTCATGGCAACGCTATAGCCTGCAAGGTAGGCCACCGCCCAAAGGCCCAGAGGCCCGCCGGACAAAAGATCCTGCATCACGCCGATGGCAAAGACGGATATGGGTGTCATCATGGCGGGGCGCGTCAGAACAAAGAAGTAAATCGCTGCAAGAGGAAACAATGGCGCCAGGGGAATGCCGCCCGCAGATCCATAGGGCATCACCACGGCAATAACGGCGAAGAACCCCACCACGGTCGGCACGAAAACGGACGTGCCGCGGACAATGCGAGAGCCAACGGAGGCATTGTAGTTCGCCCACATGGCCTAATCCCCCGCCCCTGAAGGTGGTGAGGTTTCGGGAGCCACCTGTGGCGAAGCAGTCACTTCGTCCAATATGGTCTCATCAGGGACTTCCTGCGCAATGCGTTGGGCACCTTGCGGCAGGCCTGTTTCCTGCTCTCCGATTTCTCGTGGAAACTGAAAGTTCATGATACGGACGAAATCGATGCCGTCGAACCGTGTGGCAGAGCGTACGCGCCAGATACCTCCCACTTCCCCAGCGACAACACCGACAGAAAGCCCAGGTGGAATCAAACCGCCCTCTCCGGTAGTCACGATGCGGGCGCCAGGTTCGATGCCCTCGGTGTTGCTCAAATACTCAAGTCGCAGGAGGTTGGAATTGTCCCCCGCCAAGATGGCCCGACGGCGACCGGGCTCCACGAAAACAGGAATGCGGCTGTTAAGATCGACGACCAACAACACGCGGGATGAATTGGACCCCACACCCACGACACGCCCTATGAGCCCGTGTTCGTCAATCACCGCTTGTCCACGATCCACGCCAGCGCGCTGGCCTGCATTCACAATTGCTGTGCGCCGAAATGGGCCGCCATCATCGGCCACCACGCGGCCCGCCGCATAGTTGATAGCCGGATCAATCTGCACTGTGAGCAAGGCGTTGTAACGATCAATGACGCGCTGAAGCTGTTGGTTTTCAGCTTCCAACCCAATCAACCGTGCGTTCTCTTCCCGCAGGCGCGTGTTTTCCTCATGCACCGCGAGGTAGCCCTGAATGTCAGCAAGAAACTCACGCACCGTGGCAACGGGACCTGAGAAAACTTCAAAAATGGGGGTTAGAGCGTCTGATGCCGCTTCGCGCGCGCGTTCAAAAACTTGCGCCTCTGCCCGGTCAAGAAGAAGAAAGACACAGGCCATAACGACCATAATAAAAAGCGAAAGGCGGTGCGTTACCATCGCAACGGTCACACGCGATCTTTCGCCTCTTGTACTTGGTCGTCTCACGAGACCCTGTATCCTTACTTGCCTGTATCCCTACTTGGATGTGGCCCGGACTTAGCCCGGAAACGACCTACAGGTGGGCCTTGGCGCCGCTGGGCTTGTCCAAATTGCCTGAGCTTAATACACCGTCGAAAGAACGTGGCGCATGGCCTTGTAGTTTTCCAGCGCCTGGCCCGTGCCGAGCGCCACGCAGGAAAGCGGATCATCTGCAATCGAGACCGGCAAGCCGGTTTCATCACGCAGCACCTGATCAAGGTTGGCGAGCAAAGCACCGCCCCCGGTCAGAACGATGCCCTTGTCCACAATATCGGCCGCCAGTTCCGGCGGGGTTGCTTCCAGAGCAACCTTAACCGCTTCGATGATGGCATTTACAGGCTCGGCCAGCGCTTCGGCAATCTGACGCTGATCGATGCTGATTTCCTTGGGCACGCCGTTCATCAGGTCGCGACCTTTAAGCTCTACCTCGTGGCCTTTGCCGTCGGCGGGGCAAAGAGCGGAGCCCACTTCTTTCTTGATGCGTTCAGCGGTACTTTCCCCGATCAGCAAATTATGGTGCCGGCGGATAAAGCCCACGATGGCGTCATCCATCTTGTCGCCACCCACGCGCACGGAACGCGCATAGACAATGCCGCCAAGAGACAGCACGGCAACTTCTGTCGTGCCGCCGCCAATATCCACGACCATGGAGCCTGTTGGATCGGTGACCGGCAGGCCCGCGCCGATGGCGGCTGCCATGGGCTCTTCAATCAGGGCTACTTTGCGCGCTCCAGCTGAGAGAGCTGATTCTTGAATGGCCCGGCGCTCAACGGCGGTAGAGCCAGAGGGCACGCACACAAGGATAAGAGGATTGGCGAAGGTCGACCGATTGTGAACTTTGCGAATGAAGTGCTTGATCATTTCTTCGGCAAGTTCGAAGTCCGCAATCACCC
>JAJFIL010000318.1 GCA_021774965.1 Alphaproteobacteria bacterium | reverse complement strand
TTTGTGTTGGTGATGCAGTAACTGATATAACGGGTGATAATATTTCGATGACGGCACCGAATGGTATTGGTGAAACAACTGCTACTGTTGTGAACGGGCAAGTTGATACAAACCTTGGTACAGGAACGCTGACATTAAATACCGGTGGTGGTACTGGTGGAATTTATATCAATGAGGCAAATGCAATTGATTCTGGTGATTTAGCAATTACTACAGCAGGTGGTTCAGCACAAACAGTTGATATTAATTCTGGTGGTACATTTACATTTAATAATAATCCATTTGGTAATGATAATGTCATTATACGTAGCGCTGCTAATTTCAATACTGCAACAGTTGCAGGTCTTAGCAGTTTGCGATTGGATGGGGCTAATACTTTATCAGCATCTACATCTATCACGACAACAGGTAATATCGATATCAATGGTAATACGACTGAAACACCTGCAGGCAGTAACTTTACCTTTGACTTAAATGCAGGTGGTCAATTACAACTGGCTGGAGATATTGGCAATATTGCAAGTAATGCTGGCATAGGAACATTTGATGCTGCAGGAAGTACTTCAGTATTAATAGATGGAAATACATCGATCTTGGCTGGGACAGTTAACTTTCCTGGTGGCGGTGTAGTGACAGCAAGCGGTACAGGCATTGTTCTTCAAGTTAGCCCGACTGCAGATGCTGCAGTTGGCGCTGGTTTTCTAGTTCCTGGTGTTTATGATAATTTTAATGGTCACCTTGTCATTGGTGGATTTATTGACACGACCACAATCACTACGCCGGGTAGTGTTGACGATGTGACTGTCACGGATGTTAATGCTGGCACTGTAACTATTGCAGGCGCATTTGGTTCAGGAGGAGCACTTACTATATTAGGACAGGAGATAATACTTCAAGCCGGCAACTCATTAGTCAGTGCAACTAATAAAGAAGTAGCCCTTGTAGCATCAGGCTCGCTTGATTCGGTCCTTAATAATGGCATCGGAACAATTGATGCAAATATCATCGGCCCAGCACCAGGTGGAAACTTTACTATTCAGGGTGGAAGCGTCGTCCTGTTAGCATTTAATGAAGTACAAAACTCAGAACAAATCATATTGAATCTTGGTGGTACTGGCGGTGCAAGTATATTTCAGGGTATTAATGTTGAAGACCAAGAATTAGAATTTGATACTGCATCAAACTTTAATTCATTTGCTACTCAAATATCGATAGATAATTTCTCGATTACTGAGATTGCAGCTACTGCAGCCAACTTATTAGCAACTGGTAATTTACAAGCAGCTCAAGCATTCTCGATTAACCCTGCGTCTTCTTTGATTGGACTTGAGGCTTTAGCATTTATCGATGTTGGTTTATTTGAAGAAGAGTTAACTCTGTACGGTACTATTGGTACAGGTATCGCATTAGCGCTTGCACAGTGTGAGGAACAAGAGGGTTGTGCACCTAGCGTGACTGAAGATGAAATAAATAATTTAATAGCGTCTTTGGAAGCTCGTTTACTTGAATTAGAAAGAAGGTTAGCAGAAGAGGCTGATTCGAACATTCGTTTAGAATTAGAAGAATTGATTGATGGGTATAATGAAGAGCTTCAGGATTTTTATGGATATCGACAGGACTTACAAGATTTCTTTGCAGATGAAGAAGATGAAGGTTTTGAAGACGAAGAACTTGATGAAGATTTGGAAGATGAAGGAGACTTGCTGGGTGAAGAAGTTGATGGAGATGAAGTTTCACGTTTAGCTAAGGTACTTGAAACGGTTCAAGCTCGAATCGAATGGCTAGAAAGTTTGAAAGCCAATCCTGAAGAACGAGCACGATTGGGTAAAGCCGTTGAGATTGAATTAACTCAAGAAGCGCTTGATACAATTATTGAAGCTGCTAAATCAGAAGCTGCTTTTATTGAAAACCAAATCAAGCTTCTTATTGAAGGTACAGAAGCTATGTTAGAGAGTGTGCCGCCAGTATTTACAGCAGAAGCACGTGATTATAATTCAATGCAAACTCTTCATTATGGCGGCGATTTATTAAGTTTAAACGAGTCTTCAGTTAAAACATTGATTAATGTTTATTGATTATGATTATAAGTATTAAAAAAATTACTTTTCTTATAGTTATATTAACAAGTACTAATATGTATGCGGCTATTCTTGATAAGGATGAAGTGGATAAAGCTGATCTAACCATATTGCAGAATGAAACAGTGCTATTTCAGTCCATTGGTATGGGTATCGCTTTATCAATTGCTCAATGTGACGGTGTTGATTTATGTTCACTTACTGTTGAAGAAAGCGAAATTCAGGAATTAATTAAAACACTCGATCAACGGATTGATAGTCTTATCTTAAAACAAGAAGAAGCTGAAGATCCCGTTACTTTTGATAAGATATTAACAGCGTATATTAATGAACGAGAAAGCTATGGATCGCATTTAGAAAAGTTAAAAGGAATGACGAGTACATTAGATGTCAATACTGATTTATTAGATGAATCAGAGTTGGATGATGAAGCAAGTGACTTTCCTGTTGACTCTGCTAGAAATGAAGAACTTCTGGATTATTTAAATGATCTGGATGCATTTGAAGATGAAGAGCTTGAAGATGATGAAGATTTAGAAGACCTTCCTGATATACCCGAATTAGAATAATTTAACTTAATACCTAAAAATATGGCTACAAAAAAATCTAGCAGTAATGAAACTACTGCTCCAATATTTCCTTTGTTTTATAAAAAAATAGTACCTTTAAATAAAGATATTCATGGCGAACTCTACCTTGAGGGTATTGAAGGCTATCAGCACACTAAAGAAACCAATAGTATTTATATTGCTGCAATTGAGTTTTTACAAATTTCAAA